>CALETX010000061.1 GCA_937920455.1 uncultured bacterium | reverse complement strand
ACCGAACACAGGTCGGCATTCCCGCACCGTTCGCCGACGCCGTTTATCGTCCCCTGGACGTGAACGGCGCCGGCGCGCACAGCCTCGACTGTGTTGGCAACCGCCATTCCGCCGTCGTTGTGAACATGAATCCCCACCGACGTTCTGAAGGTGCGCACAACAGCCCGCGTCGCCTCGTAGATTTCCGAAGGAAGCGCCCCACCGTTTGTGTCGCAAAGCACAATGGCGTCCGCACCGGCCCTGACCGCCGCTTCAATCGCGGCCATGGCGTAGGAAGCATCGTCCTTGTAACCGTCGAAAAAGTGTTCAGCGTCAAAGAACACCTCGCGCCCGCGTTCTTTCAGATAAGCGACGGTATCGGAAATCATTGCCAGGTTCTCCCGCGGCGTCACTCGCAAAACGTCCTTCACATGGAGAATCCACGCTTTTCCGAAAATCGTCACAGTTTCTGTTTCCGTCTTCAGCAAACTCTGCACAAAAGGATCCGATTGCACCTTCTGTCGAGCGCGGCGAGTGCTGGCGAAGCTGACTATCCGGCTATGCTTCAGCGCATGTCTGCGGATAGCGCGGAAGAAATCCATATCTTTTTGGTTTGATCCAGCGTACCCCCCCTCGATGTAATCCACCCCAAAAGCATCCAAACGCAAAGCCATCTTTATTTTGCCAGCGACAGTGAAGGATACGCCTTCTGCCTGTGCTCCGTCACGGAGCGTTGTGTCATAGACTATCACCTTGTTTGTCTTCATAACTGGTCACCATAGCAGAGCACTTATGAACCCCGCAATGGGCACATGACTAAGCCGGCTGTTTCAAAAGAAAGCGTCATAAAGCGCCCTAATCGCCTTCACCCGGTCGGTGGCCTTTACGCCAAACATCATGCTGATCTCCGATGATCCCTGGTTCATCATCTCTATGTTCACGCCGGCCTTCGCCAGCGCGCCAGTCGCTCTGGAGGCCATGCCCACGCAATAGTGCATGCCCTCGCCAACTATCATGATGAGGGCCAAACCCCTCTCCACCGACACGTCATCCGGAGAAAGCTCGTCTCGTATGCGTTCCAGAACCCGACATTCAACCTCCTCTGCGAAAGCGTTCTCGCGGAGGATCACAGACATATTGTCTATGCCCGAAGGAGCGTGCTCATATGAGATGCGCTCCTCCTCCAGAATCTGAAGCAGCCTTCTTCCAAAACCGATCTCCCTGTTCATCAAGTATTTCTCAATGAAAATTGTGCAGAAGCCTTCCGCGCCAGCGATGCCCACAACTGCGCCGCTGACGTGATCACGATGCGGAGTTATCATCGTGCCTGGCGCGTCTGGTTTGTTGGTATTGCGGATATTTATCGGAATACCCGCCCGAACGACCGGTTCTATGGCCTCGTCGTGGAACACAGCAAACCCAGCATACGAAAGCTCGCGCATTTCACGGTATGTCATGATGCTGACGGGTCTGGCGTTGGGCACGATCCTCGGATCGGCAGCGAAAACGCTGTCAACATCAGTAAAGTTCTCGTACACGTCCGCCCTAACGGCGGCTGCAAGGACGGCACCGCTGATGTCCGACCCCCCGCGCGGAAATGTCGCAATGCCGCCTGACGGCGTTCCGCCAAAAAAGCCCGGGAAAACCACAACATTAGTTTCATTCCTGAGCTTTGCAAGGCGGGCATATGACTCCTTCAGAACCACGGCGTTTCCATATTCGTCGCTCACCAGCAGACCCGCTTCCACAGGATTCACATACCTGGCTCGCACGCCGTTCTTGAGAAAAACAGCCGCCACGAGCCTTGCGCAATAATCCTCTCCTGCCGCCTTTATAAGATCCATGAAAGCCTTCTTGTCGCTAGTGTCGCTCGCGAGCCGGCGGCGAAGGTCTTCCGCGATTTCCTGAACAAGCTTTTCTTCCACACCCATCGCGCGTTGAATTGAGGCATATCTCTCAACAACTGCCGCCGCTTCCTCTCGCGCATTGCGGCCGGCACACCTTGCCTCCGCGCAGGCTATGAGCAGGTCGGTCACCTTGATATCCCCCGAATGGCGCTTCCCTGGAGCCGAAACAACCACAAAACGGCGAGACACATCGCTTCTGACGATGTTCACAACCTTCTCTACCTGCCCAGCGTCAGCAAGAGATGTTCCGCCAAATTTGACAACTTTGAGAGAACCAACATGTTTTTCCGTCATTTCTTCTGCTCCGTAAGTGGAGTCTCACAAGGGCCGTCAGTCTTCAATCCGCAGAGAAACAGTCCGGTTCCCTACAAACCGGAGGCGGTCAATTAGAGCTACAGCGCGCCTGACATCTGTTTCCGCCGCCCTGTGGGTAAGAATCACCACCGGTACGTGTCGTCCTCTTCTTTCCTCCTGCTGCAGCACCGAAGCAATGCTCACATTGTGCCTGCCCAGGATCGTGGCAAGCTTGCCGAGCACCCCCGGCCGGTCCTGGAGACTCATTCGAAGGTAAAATCTCGACTCGCTCTCCTCAGCATTAACAAACGGCGCACTTTTCCTTGACGTCATCGGCAGAGATGGGAGCGATCTCATACCACCGAAGGCTATTGCCCTTGCAATCGTCGAAATATCGCTGATAACCGCGCTGGCGGTTGGAAGTCTGCCTGCGCCCCTCCCATAGTACAGTGTCTTGCCCGCGAGGTCGCTCTCTATGAGAATGGCGTTATAGACCCCGCTCACCGAAGAAAGCACATGATCTAGCGGCAATAGGGCGGGATGCACACGAATATCGAGCGAACCGCCCCTGTTGCGAATCACTGCCAACAGCTTTACGCGATAGCCCAACCCTAGCGCATAGTCCATGTCCGCTTTCGCCATCCCACGAATCCCCTGCACATGCACTCTGTCAAGAGGCACGGCCCCTCCGAAAGCCAATGTCGCCAGCACAACTGCCTTATGGGCAGTGTCGTGCCCGTCAATGTCGAGCGCCGGATTTGCTTCAGCGTAGCCCTCTTTCTGTGCCGCCTTCAGGGCGTCGTCAAAAGCCAGATTCTCATTCTCCATGCGGGTAAGTATGTAGTTGCAAGTTCCGTTCAATATGCCGAAAATGGCGCTTATACGGTCGGCCACAAGGCCTTCCCTGAGCGCCCGAATTATCGGAATCCCGCCGCCCACGCTGGCCTCGAATCCCAGCGGAACACTCTTGCGGAACGCCAGATCGAATAATTCTGCGCCATGTTTGGCCAGAAGCGCCTTGTTTGCCGTGACAACCGGTTTGCCGGCCTCGATTGTTTCGCGAATCAGCTCGCGCGCGACATCAGTCCCCCCTATCAGTTCGACAACCACATCAACTGCCGGATCGTGTATCGCCTCACGCGCATCCCGTGTCATTATGGCTCGGTCAACTTTGACGCCTCTGTCAGACTCCAGATCAAGATCCGCTACACGACGAAGCGCAAGCCTCACGCCAAGACGCCTGGCAAGAAGAGGACTGTTTTTCTGGAGACCTTCCACCACGCCGGCCCCGACAGTTCCAAACCCTAGCAAACCTATTCCTATTTCCTTCATAAATCGTCACCTTTCGGTGGAGGCTTGTACTCTATCCCAGCCCCGCCGCCGCTCAAGCACAAATGAACTTGACGACGCGCACGCTTATCGGCGAAGATAGCGCGAACTTGCTTTGGTATTGTGTTCTATTTATGGGTTCAAACAACATCTGGATTGGCAAGGGCTGGAGGGAAAAATGGCAAAACTCGTTTCGATGGTTCCGCTTCTAAAGGCTGCGGAACGCCGTTCGCAGGAAAACCCAGGCAATGGATCGTCAATCGGAGCTTTCAATGTGAATTTTTATGCTCAGGCAGAAGGAATTCTCGAAGGACTGCGCCGCGCCGGCGCCCCCGGCATCATTCAGGCAAGCAGGGGTGCTAACAAGTTTCAGGGCGGAGCGTCTAAAATTCAGGATATGGTTCTCCGAGCCATGTCGTCGTTAAAAATGGATAATTACCCCGTCTGCCTCCATCTTGATCACGGCACGCCGGAAACGTGCGTTGATTGCATCAACAGCGGATTCAGCTCGGTAATGGTTGACATGTCAGAGGAGCCCCTTGAGCGCAACATAGCTGTGACGGCTGAAATCGTGAAGATCGCACATAAGAAGGGCGTCAGCGTTGAAGGCGAGTATGGCGGGCTTGGCGGCGTTGAGGAGGATGTCGAACAGCAGGCTGTGTATTCCAATCCCCTGCTGGTCCCCTATTTCTTCGCCGAAACAGGCGCAGATGCTCTTGCCGTAACATACGGCACATCGCACGGGCCGAATAAATTTGGTCCTGAAGTCAATCTCGATCACGTCCTCAGGATCGAGGTTGTGGAAAAAAGCTATCGTGGCCTGGTGGCCTATGGTTTGAATGAAAAATGCTTCCTTGTCGGCCACGGATCTTCGACTATTCCAAAGGACATTGTCGCAGAGATTAACGCCAATGGCGGCAAACTCAAGGACGCCAGAGGCGTGCCCCTCGAGAAGATCATTGCCGGACGCAACGCGGGCATAAGAAAGTTCAATATAGACACCGACCTGCGCCTCGGCATCACCGCAGAGTTCAGGAAATATCTCTACAAGGACAATCCAGACATCGTCAAGAAATGCGAGCCTCTAAGGCTTGCCAAGGACGTTTTTGACGGCAAGATTGCAGCCAAGGATAAGGATGGAAAACCGGTGGATCCGGGCAAGCTCACCGACCCTCGCAGCTATCTTGACCCGATAGACAGGGAGATTTTAAGGAAAGATTACCGCGGCACGGAAATGGAAGAGCTGATGACGCGCGTCAAGAACCGAGTTGCGGCGCACGTGGAAATGCTCGTAACACAAGTGTTCAACTGCGCCGGCCTCGCCGATGCCGTGAAGGCCTGAACGCATTTCCTGCTTTGATGGCCAGACCTTCAGCTTGGATGTTCGCTGGTTCTAAACTGCCGAAACAGAGCCCTTGCGCGAAAAAAAGCGCCCAAAAAGATCACCACGACAGACCCATGCCCGAAATCAGGGCCATATCATTCCGTTTCAGACCTGCCCCAGGGCTGCTGTCGTGCTTCTCCTGAATAACAATTCTCAAATTGAGCCTCTCGCTGATTGCCCCCTCCACGCCGCATTCGACATTCACAAGATAGTCGGCAAAGTCCCCGCTCTTCGGCAGATATTCCGCCCATTGCCAGATCCGAGACCGCTCCCCGATCTCATGCTCGAAACGCTCTCCAAACCTCGCAGCCAAATAGTCGTCGCGCTTCTCCGCCACCTCCTCCCACACGTACGACGGACCTGCTTCAAATAACAATGCAGACCGAGCCGTCCTGATGGGAAAGAACACCATTCCAATGCCTAACGTCCCCCGGTAGTCTATCTTCGCAACTGCATCATGGAAAATCGTTCCGTTGGCCCCCATGCCCGCTCGAGGAGAAAGCATTCGCCTGCCCGAAACAAAAAAACGAGCGTTTTCCACAGTTGTCTCAGTGTTCGACGAAACCGTGCTTTGAGCATAGTTCGCCTCCGCGCCGGTGCGGACCGACCCAACGCGCTCCCTGTCTCCGCTTGCCAGCAAAGAAGCGTTCGCCTGGAGTGTCTCGGAGTTCCCGGCTGTGATCGTAAGTCCAAAGTTTATAGATCGTTTCTGTACCCACCCTTCCGGAGGCCCATCAGCGACTGTGGCAAGCGTAATCAGGCAGAGAGGCACAACTGCATACGCGTGGGTTAGCATTATCACAGGAACACATCCCCTCTCACTATTGCTCGCCCGCCCGGGGCATATCGCCCCGATGCAACAGCAACAAGCCAAATCCCCACCGATAGTCTCCAGGCGGCAAGAGGTATTCAGGATGAACGTTACGGCTCCATCCTGTGTCTCCACCCAGACCCATGTGGTAGCCATCCAAATAGAGATTCGTTTCGTCGCGGGGCCTCAAGGCCGAGTAATTTTGAGCTCCGTCGAGATCCTCAAGCCGGTATTTCAAGGCGCTGACATGCAATAAGGGCAGCCCCCGCACAATGAGTCCTGCTCCTGCGGCGTCAACCAAAGCGCACCAACGCACATCTTCAAGACCGCCAAACTCCTGCGGGAAAATGTAGGGACACTCCTTCGCGACCTCTCCAACATAAACGTCAACAAGCGCGGCTTTCTTTCTATCGGCATAGTTCTCCCATGGCCCGCGGCCGTACCATATGAACCGGTCATAAGCGCCCGGTAAACGTAAGACCATCCCGATCCGCGAAACTGTGGGCAGATCTCCACGGACAGATACGCTCTGTCTAACCTCGATGCATCCATTCGCAGTGATCGTGTACCGCGTAGCAACAAGAAAGCTTGCAGCGCTGCGTTTAGCGCCGGCCAGCTCGCCGATAATATCGAAATTCAAACCATAGGTGCCTAGCTTGTGCCATGTGGCAGATCTAGTCCTTTTCGAAAGCCGATCCAGCCCCGCTTTTTTCCACAAAGACCCATAGCCGCTTTCGCCCGTGGCATAGTCAATATCCGTCGGCGCGCGCATGAAACATTCGACCGGCCCTTCGATAAGCCGTTCTCCATGTTGATCGCGTAATGACTCAAGCATGCCCGTGTCGGTGCGAAAGACCGCCCGCATGGCGCCCGCCTCGGTCGTCAGCCGATAACCCATCATGTGGACGCGCAACTGGCAGGTCGGTTGCTTGAATAGAGATTTGATGCGGCGAACGGGACAATTCAGCCTGAACTGTTCCCATGCGATCACATGTCCGGCATCGGCCCATGATGTGCCGTGAACCAGCACAATAAAGACGTTCAGCCACACCTCCGCGCCTGCTTGCACAACAGGCAAGGGTCCAATAGCAAGCTTCACCTCTACGCTTTGGCCAGGCCTGGCGTGCAGACCTGATACCTTGCCCCTCTTGAGGACACGGCCGTCCGATTTGATCTCCCACTCTACACGGAAATCCCTCAGGTCAAGCGCTAGGTGCTCATTCCTAAGAATGATTCGACCATCAGCAATGGCGTCTTCTCCAGCAGCCACGATTCTGACAGGCGCCTGAGCATGCATAATCTCCCACGCGCCCGGATGTGGCTTGAGGTCTGGATCAACAACGCCATTCAGACACATTCGCTCGACATGGCGCGGCTCAAGTCCCGCTTGTCCGTAATCGTAGTACTTCCGACCGTCCGAAGCTGTGCGTATTATGGCCTTGTCTGCCCAGTCCCATACGAAGCCTCCCTGAAAACGTGGCATTTCTCGAACCAAGTCCCAGTATTTGAACACGTCGCCCGAACTGTTTCCCTTGGCGTAGGCATATTCACACATTACAAGCGGACGCTTTTCAGCCGGATCCGATAGAAGTTGTTTTATTCGTTCTATAGAGGGATACATGGGGCACAGGATGTCTGACACTCCAGGCCCTGGCAGGCCGCTTTCATATTGAACAGGTCTGGTCGGATCGTACGCGCGAACCCATGCGGCCATGGCTGCATGATGCGGCCCATGAAATGATTCGTTGCCGAGCGACCACACGATGACCGAAGGGTGATTCTTGTCCCTCAAGACCAGCCGAATCGCCCGTTCGAGATACGCTGTTGCCCATGCCGGATCCTTCGAAAGCAACGCCTCTACCCCATGAGTCTCAAGGTTCATTTCGTCAACAACATAAAGCCCATACTCGTCGCAAAGGTCATACCAGCGCGGATGATTGGGATAATGGCAAGTGCGCACCGCGTTGAAGTTCAGCCGCTTCATAAGTTGGATATCGGCAGTCATGTCGCGCTCGGTCACTGCACGCCCACGGTGCGGATTGTATTCGTGGCGGTTCACACCGCGAACGATGAGTCTCTTGCCGTTGAGCAGGAGCATACCGTCCTTAATCTCAACCTTTCGGAATCCAACACGAGCGCTTTCAATATCAACATCGCGGCCCTTTCGATCCCTGAGAGTCAACACCAGCGTGTAAAGGTGAGGCGTTTCTGCGCTCCATAGCAGCGGCTCTGCCACGTCCGTTTCCAGCAGCGCACAGGCTGCCTGCGGAACCGATTCCCCGTACATTGGAGAGGTTGAGCTGAAACGAGCTCGTATCGGTTTTCTCAAGACAGGCCGATGGCGCTCGTCATACAACATTCCTTCCACCGTATAATCCTCGACATCAGCATACCTTACATTTCCCCACTCTCCTGTGCCGCTGGCCATCGGCCGGGGCATTTCGACACGCACCCACAGCTTGGCGTTGTCGTAATTCCCATCATGAAAAATGGTTCGGACCGTAAAATCTCTGATGTGAAAGCGATTCTTAGCGAAGAGAATCACGTCCCGTTGAATCCCGCTCATTTGCCAGTAATCCTGATCCTCAAGATACGTTCCATCGGAGAATCGGAGAACCTTTACTGCCACAAGGTTCTTGCCGGGGCGGAGGTGTTGAGTGATATCGAACTCCGCAGGCAGACGACTGTCTTCGCTGTAGCCCACCTCGATTCCGTTGATATAAACAAAAAAAGCTGAGTCAACAGACTCGAAGGTCAAGAAAATCCGCCGCCCTCTCCATGCATCCGGCAAAGTAAAACACCGGCGATAACAGCCTGTCGGATTTCTCTTGGGCACCCTCGGCGGGTCAGGCGGAAATGGATACGCAACGTTCGTGTAGATCGCAGGATCGCTTTCCCCAAAGCCTTCAATCTGCCAGTTCCCTGGCACGGGTATGTATGCCCATGCGCCATCGTCAAAGGACGGCTTTTCGAATCCTTCTGGCACAGACTCTGGTGAGTCGCTCAGATAAAATTTCCATTTGCCATTCAGAAGAAGAGTGAATGGAGAAGAAAGCCTCTGACACTCGATGGCTTGTTTTAAGCTCGCATAAGCGCCCCAAGGCACATGCACAAGTTCGCGATTGCGTCCGCTGACGGACGGATCCTCCCATTCTTTCATTGAGGACGTCTCCTTACTACTCGAAGTCTCCTGACAACCGTTCTTGCAACAACCATAGAGTGCAGATTCCAAAAGAACCTGACAACGATCAAATAGCTGCCGTTTCCGGACGGGTGTCCGCTCGACCGTAGCCAAAGTCCAACCCTCAAGCTGTTATCGGCGCGGCCAGAAACGATGCTCAGTCAGGCAGGAAAATTAAATGAAAGCCGACGCATTCTCATGCACCCATTTGCCCTCCAGCGAACGTGCCTGTCTGCGAGTCCGGCGAGGCCCCCTGAGCCGATTCACGGCTGCAGCGCTCATTGCCTGCCCCGAATACAACACCGTAAAGCGCTGGAATCAGAAAGATCAGTTGATAATCCATAAGCGCGTGTTGCGGCGAGAAGAACAACACTTGCGTAACGAACAGCACAACGGCCATCGGAAAGAAAGGGTTGGGAAGACGACCCATCAGCAACGTTGTGAGTATTATCGTCGGAACAACAATCAAACCAGCTCCCACCATCCGACCTGGCAGGCATGAAAGAACGGCCGATGCAATTGTAGTGATGGTGTTCTCGCCTTTCACAAGCGAAAGGACCGATGAATTTGTCCAGAAATTGTGCTTCAGAAAGGATACTCCACCAATCACACCCATAAGCCCCCTCGCCCCCAAGAAGCAACGCTATAAATAAATCCATACCATAAAGGACAAAGCATTCACCTTGCCCCGCAGGGCAATAAAAGGCAGAGCCATTAAAACGCTCGATTGGCCTGTAGTTATCGAGTTATCCAGATTTGTTGTTCCCGCCCAGAGATTCCTGCCTTGTAGAAATCTCGCAGCGGCAATCTCAACAGCCTCGTCCCTGCCAGCCTGAACGTCATGGGATTTTTCGGCCTCCACAAATACCATCCAAC
>CALETX010000060.1 GCA_937920455.1 uncultured bacterium | reverse complement strand
TACGACAGAGATTCCGAAGGAGAGCTTTCGAATTATGAGCATGTCGTATAGTCGGCAGCAAAATGTGGGGTCTCGTCGACGGCGTGGGGGGGCGCCGGCTGCGCTGGCGGCCCGCGCCGAACCTGTTGCATGGCTAACCGGCGCAGCCATGGCAGGATGTCTTGCCATGATTATTCTTTTGCTGTGCTTGATTGCTTGGAATGGGACCATAACGTTTTGGCCTGGGCCAGTCATTCAGGTGAGCACCTCGGAAGGCTCACGGATGGGTGAAGTTACGAGAAGCGAGCGCTACCACCCTACTACCGAGGATGGGAACACCCCTGTCCGTCTGGCGCGTCGCAGATTGTTTAGAACAGGAAACTACGAGTTGACGGGAAGCCATTTTCATTGGGTGACTGACAATGAGATCGTGCCTGGCAGTGAAATTAAGCCGGAATGGGCGGTGGTTGTTGAACGTCTGGCTTGGGGACGTTTTTATGGAACGCCGACTGAATTCAGGGTGGACGGTCATCCTGTGGCTGGTGACCCAGTATCTGTTTGGGCCATTTTTGAGCGTTATCATCCTGAGGTGCGGGCACGTTGGCGGACGCGGCGTAGTTTGGAAAAGAAAGACATCGGAAGGGTCAACGCCGCCATAGAGAAGGAAAGGCTTAGATTGCGGGAAGTCCAAATTCGAATGGGAACCGATTCTGCTGCCTATCGTGATGCCGCCGTTCGCTACGCGGCTGCCGAGAAGGAGCTTCAGCAAGAATTCCAGAGCATTCGCGGTAGAATTGATGCGTTGGATCGTGAAAACAGTCGGTATGAGATGGTAATGACGACTGCCGATGGGCGGACTCAAGCATTGTATCTAGCCGATATTGTGCGCGCGTATCCAGCTAACCGTCTTTCGATTCCGGACCGGATCCGAATCTATCTTCAACGTTGGGGCGAATTTCTCACGGACGAACCGCGCGAGGCAAACAGCGAGGGCGGGGTTTGGCCGGCCATTTTTGGAACGGTGGTAATGACCCTTTTGATGGCGTTGGTTGTAGCGCCGTTTGGTGTTATGGCTGCCTTGTATTTGCGCGAGTATGCTCGTGCTGGTCCTCTGGTCAGCGCCATACGCATTGCAATCAATAATCTTGCTGGTGTGCCAAGTATTGTGTTCGGTGTCTTCGGCCTTGGGTTTTTCTCCTACACCTTGGGCAGTCGGATTGATCAGTGGCTCTTTGCGGCGAAGCTGCCAAATCCAACGTTCGGCACAGGCGGCGTGCTGTGGGCATCGCTGACGCTTGCATTGCTGACGCTTCCTGTTGTGATAGTGGCAACGGAGGAGGCGCTGGCGGCGGTGCCTTCTTCCATGCGCGAGGGGTCTTATGCTTGTGGCGCGTCGAAATGGCAGACGGTTCGTCGGATCGTTTTGCCTCGCGCTATGCCAGGAGTGATGACGGGCATGATTCTGGCGATGGCACGAGGCGCTGGGGAAGTGGCGCCGTTAATGCTGGTGGGTGCGGTGAAACTGGCACCGGAGCTGCCTGTTGACGGAAAGTTCCCGTTTATTCATCTCGAACGCAGCTTTATGCATCTGGGGTTTCATATCTACGACCTCGGTTTTCAGAGTCAGAATAGCGAAGCATCCAAACCGATGGTCTTCACAACGACGCTGTTGCTGATTGCAATCATACTTCTGCTTAACGCGGCCGGGGTGCTAATCAGGCAAAGGCTCCGTCGCAAGTTTGTTGTGGCTGCTTTCTAATGGAGGAAAAATGAACGCAATTGAAATACGAGGTTTTGAGACTTCTCCCCTGACAATACGGAGTGAGTCGCGACTATCAGCTTTGGCGGCTGGCAAGGCTTTTCCAACAGAAGTGCATCCTGAACTGCTACGGGAGGTCATGATCGTCGCCATAGAAGATTTCAGTTTATTTTATGGCGCCAAGCAGGCGCTTTTTGACATTCATATGGGCGTGCCATCCGGGAAAGTGACTGCTCTGATAGGACCTTCAGGCTGCGGGAAGTCCACTCTTTTACGGTCCATAAATCGAATCAATGATCTCTTGGATATAGTCAGCATACATGGTGACATAAAGCTTCAGGGAAAATCTATTTATGCGCCTGATGTTGATGTGATCGAATTGCGCAAGCGCATGGGTATGGTGTTTCAAAAACCAAATCCATTTCCCATGAGCATTTACGAAAACGTTGTTTACCCGCTCCGCATAGACGGCGAACGCGACAAGGACGTGCTTGACGACGTTTGCGAACGCAGTCTGCGCGGCGCTGGTTTATGGGATGAAGTCAAAGACCGCCTCGGTGACAGCGCTTTGAGCCTTTCCGGAGGGCAACAACAGCGTTTATGCATCGCCAGGGCTATTGCTGGCGAGCCGGAGGTGTTGCTTATGGATGAACCATGTTCAGCTCTTGATCCCATTGCTACTCAGAACGTTGAGAATCTCATTGATTCATTGAGTGGCAGGTATACCGTCCTTGTGGTGACCCATAACATGCAGCAGGCGGCAAGGATAAGCGATTATGTGGCGTTCATGTATCTGGGCAGGCTGGTTGAATATGGACCAACATCCACTTTGTTTCAGAATCCGCACTTGCCAGAGACTTTGGATTATGTGACGGGGCGGTTCGGATAGGAGAGGGGTTGTCAATGCAAAGGCATTTCGAACAAGAATTGCGGCAACTGAACCAGATGCTGGACGCGCAGACTCAGCGAGTTGTGGAAGTGGTGCGCGACGCTGTCCGTGCGCTGATGGAACACGATGAAAAGGCGG
>CALETX010000059.1 GCA_937920455.1 uncultured bacterium | reverse complement strand
TTTATCTCGACAACGCCTGTGGATGGATCGAACCTGGCATCCCATGTCGCAGAAAATTCAATCTGCCCCATCGCGCGGCTCTGCATCTCGATCCGAACGTCTCCCTTCTCGCGATCGCAGCGCCGGATGTTCGCCCCCTTGACTTCCACGTTGCGAAGTTCTTCCGGAAAACGGATGAGAAACTCCTTCACCGGCGCGTTCTGAACATCGAACCTGATCAGGCTCGATCCAACGACAGATCCGTATTCCGAGGAGCTGATCAGGAGCCTGTTCAATATTTCCCCCCTGACCCACGGTTCGGCCTGCTCGGTCTGAAGCCGCAGCACCCAACCCTTCGCTTCAGCGTCCGGCGCCAGCTTGTAGGAAAGAACACCGCCGCCTGGCAGGACGTCTGGAGCCGAGATGGCAGGAGTCTCAAACAGACCCTCAAATGATGCAGCCCTGACTTGAATTCCCCGTTCCGCCCCCGCCTTGACAAAACCAGTTAGCCTTGCCACATCGAGCGGCCGAACGCCCGTGAAATCCATTGCGTCCGGAGGAGACGAAATCCATCGCCGAAGCTCAACATCAACCACTCGCGTTCCAAGCGCCTTCTCCTTCAGTCTTATGTCCAGAACATGATGCCCATCTTCGCTTTTCTCGCTCCACTGGGCGATTTCCGGACCTTTTACCCCCGCCACCGAAAACCCATCTGGAAGAAGCATCTTCATTCCGAAAACACCCGCGCGCTTTATCAAGTATTCAACCCTCGCTCCAAGAAGCAGTCTGTCATACTCGATCCGCAAGTGATTGATGACGCTTGCCTCAAGCTGCGGCTTCAACAGATCGAGCTTCAGACGCAGGATAAATTCAGGCGTCATGAATCTCCTCGTCTCGATCAGCCTGAAACGATCCGGAGCCGATTTTCCCCCCGTCGCCGCAACGTATTCCGATGCGTCAATCTTGTGAACACCGTCGTCACGGATCACTTCAACTCCGATATCCTCTCCTGCGGCCATTGCGATAAGGCCTGTTTCCCTCATGACCCCAAGGGGCCGCGGAATGACGACATCAATCTCGGCGGGAAGAGACGCCAACGGCGCCTCGGTTTGAACCGCAATTTCGACGCTGCCGGTAACCGGCCTTGAAAGAACCGCGGTGATCACATTGGTGCCGGCCTCGTCGGCCATGTTCCAGGCAATTACCCCCTCCCCTTCGACGCCCAACATGCGGTGTCCATGCGGCGTTACGAATCTGCATTCTGCTATCTCCCCCTGCATCACGCTGAATCGCGCTGTTGAACGCGTGGAGACAGCCCCTTCGCCGAGAGTAAGCAAGGCATTGTTTTCGCAAAACACCACGGCGGCGGCTTCGCCAGCCTGCTTGGTTCTGGGGCGCCAGACGACCTCGATCTTTCCAGCCGCGCCATACCGCGCCTCTACACGCGTCCCCCCGGCGACTGCAGCCGCTCCCTTCGGTCCGTATTCCGGAGCGGACCTCTTCCACACGGCGCCTGGAATCTCGACCTGGGCCGACTGCTCGGGGATCAGCAGGGAAAGTCCCGCCGACACCGCCTCGGGCGCCGAGAAAACCAGCGAGCGGGCCGCCGCATCTCCTCCAACCCGGACCACCACATCAACCTTCACCACCGCATCGGTGGGCCGGTCGGACAGAAGGACCATCTTCCCCCCTTCGCGCAACAGTCTTACATGCCGCGAACTGCTCCGGAAACCAGCCAGGGCAGCCTCCGCTCCAAAGATGTCAATCTTCGCCCCTTCCATGGCATGTATGGAGACATTAAGAGTCGCAGCAATCCGAGCCACGTTGCTCTGCACGATTCCGGAATACTCGGCCGACACTATCGTCGCTCCCCCGCCGGCATATGACACCTGAGCGTCGGCAATGAGAAAACCAAGCGCAGCGACGAAAAGAGACGCCGGCACTGACGGCGCCGGCGGCACCACGCCGCGCCGTGATCTTGCCCTGGCAATCAGCCACCATGCCGCGCCAACTGCGGCCAGGGGAGGCAGCAGGATCATCGCCATTCCCATCAGACGCGAAAGAACCAGAACATAAACTACAGCGGCACAGATCAGGAAAATGCCGATGCTCGCCTTGAACGCGCTTTGACGGTCCGATCTCAGATAGCGCCATGCCAGACAAAGCCCGACCAGGAAAACAGCCAGAATCAGCGATCCCTGTGCAGCCGTCAGTGCAACACCCTTGACGGCCCAGGCCGACACCCTCAAGCCGTCTCTGCGCATGTCGAGAACTTTGGCGAATTCGTAACTCATCCCTGTTTGAGGAACGTCAATGTTCATCGAAACAATGCCGGCCTCAACAGCCGCGCCGGCCGGCGCCTTAAGACGCGCCTCAGGGGTGCCAATCTCCTTCTCATGGCTAAACTCTTCTGGCTCGGATTGGGCCGCAGTTTCTGCTAAGACGTCCGCGACCTGGCTCGACGGCGCAGCGGGCTTATGCGACTCAACCCTGATTCTCCTGGTGCTCTCCCTGGCAGCCGACATCGCCGGCAGAAGCATGCCGGCGAGAATCATGAGGACGAACCCCACAACAAGCAACACCAAGACTGCCCGCCACTTCCTTCTGAGGGCCATGATCAGCAGCCAAACAGAACCCGTAAGCACACCAAGCCCCACAATCACACCCCGGAAGCTAAGGTAAAGCCTGTCGTAAAATCTGCAAAACTCCTTCCATGCGTCCCTCAAGCCGTAGCGTGTATCTTCCGCCACCTTCATATTCCCCCCGAAAAATGCGAGAACATGCGTCGGCGGAACATGCACATGCCATCGGGCGAAAGATGTCTGGATGTCTGTCGCTGGAGCTGCAAGCCTCACGCGCCTCAAGAGTCTGACGTCGGCTCTGCCCGCCTTCTGCGCATAAACTATCTGTACAGGCACTGCCTGATCCCTATTGGCCTCCCTGCACAGCGGAACAAGAACCTCACCGCCGTCAACGGCCGGCTTGGCGGGCTTTCCACCGGAGGAGCATGCCCAAAAATCGGCGCCTTCCGGCAGCCGGAATCTCACGAACTGCTTATCATTGTTCTTTACCATGTACGAAGCGCGAGTCAGAAGCTGCCCTTCCTGCGTTAGGACGGTCGTCAAATCCGTAAGGTCCACCACAGCCTGAAGCACCGGCGCTTGGGGGAACCGTACCGCTCTGACATCAACACGGCATCCGGAACCGCTGTAACGGTATGCTAGAAAAACCGGCCGGCTGATCAACGCTCGGTCCGTAACGGCAAGTTCGGTTTCGTCAATGCGGAACATATGTGCCCCCTGTGCCGCGGAAACCAGCGCTTCAGATAGCGAAAGGGCCGGGGAGGGACATATTGCAAGGGAGCCGGTCTCCCGCTCGACGCCAAGGACCTCCGCTCCGCCGAGAACCAGCGGGGCGGCCCCTGACATATCGAAAGGGAAATCATACGTGACCACAAGCGTGTAACCTCCCCACACCTTGTCCTGCAGCGTAATGGCCCACACGCCGTTCGACGCGGCGATCTGCCGAATGCCCGCCCCAGTGAACTCCACATTCTTCCAATGGTCCGGAATCCTGACCGACAGGCCCGAAACGCCCTGATTGAGCAAAGCATAGCGTATCGTCGCGCTACCCCCCACAATCCCTTCACCAATGGAAACCAGGTTGAATACTTCGGCCAGTATCCGAGGTTCCAGACGCTCGATCAAAAGCGCCAGACCCCAGTCCGGCTTTTCGGAAGCATACGCGAGAGCGAAGCTTCCCCGGCTTTTCATGCTTTCGACAGGAATTTCCCGCGCTCCGTTCCGCTCGCCCGTCTTGAGCCGCAATCCAGCCGCCGGCAGCACGCCCACAAAAGCATTTTCCTCGCTCGCCCCGCTCACCCGAAGAGGAATAATCCGTAGTTCGTTTGTAATCCCGGCCGGCCGTTCCATTTCCACCATAACGACCGCCTGCCCCAACACTCGTTTGGCGAATGAAATGCGCAGAGCGTCGGCTGACACGCGCCAGTCCTCCATGCCGTCCGCATGGACGTCCGCTACAACGAAGGGTGATATGGGTTTCATTTCCAGGCCGTAAATGCCAGCCTTTTCAACGACGATGGCCATTTCATGACAAACCGCGGCCCTGGACTCTTCGATGCTAACGCTCACATTATCCGTGACCTTGAGAGAAGGCTCGACGCGCCGGGCTGAAGTCTTCAGGCAGAGCGGTCGGCCATGAAACTGATACGCCGCCACCGCGCCTTTCGGCGCGTTTATCTGCCGTAATCCCGAACTCTCCACCGGATCTAGGATGAGATCCTCAGCGAATACGGCGAATGTCCCCACCTCGCGCTCAACGCCGACCGGCGCTGGTACTGACAGAGAAATCTCGCCGGCGGCCGTATCCACCGGATGCTCCGTATGGAGCGCCACCTGAATCTCTCTTCCGCCCCGGCCGATAAGTTCCACCACCAGCACATGACGGTCGCCTTCAACTTGCGTCTGCCAGTCGCGAACCTCGGGTCCGGCTATTCGCGTCAGTGAATGCCCCTTGGGCAGCTCGATTTCCACCCTGGCGGCACTGCCGAGCAAAACTTCATACGTGAAGATGGTGGAGTATCTGGCCACGGTCGGAGATAGCGTTACCGAACATGCAGTGTTGCATGCCAGAAGCGTTTGTTTGGCCTCCTCGCGCACTCTGCTCCCCCACCTGACCGCAATAACTCCGTCGGCCCCGAGCAAACCGGTGACAAAACTCCTCCCGCTTCTTTCACCGCTCTCCACAGGAATGCCCGACTCCATACGCGCTTCAACGCCCTTGTCCGCAGTTTCAACATCGAACGACGCAACAAGCGCATCGGACGGGCCGGCAAAGGCGACGCGACGCCACGAGTCCGCCGTTTCAGAGCCGGCAAGAACACTGAACTCCAGCCTCTTGCGCCCCCGCTTTGAACAGATGATTCTATAACTGTTGCCTTCGCGCGTCTGAGAAACGTCCGAAGGAAGTTTCTTGGCTTGCACCGCCACATGCCCGTCAAAGAGCGTGAGAGACGCGTGCGGCCTGATGACGGTCAGTTCCACCCTAACCGCAAATTCGGCCCTGTCATCGTGAAGGACACCCCGATACTCGATGTTTTCAACAACAATGCCTGAATCCGTCCTCTGAGGTTCCTTGGCGACGCCGTGCGCCGCGTTCACAGGCAAAGACTGAGGGGGAACAGAACCTTGGCGAACGCCTTGTTCTGCGTGGGCAATAACAGGAAACACCATCGCGATTGCCAGCACAAGACTTTTCACTTTTCCGGCCTCCATTCTGTTTCGGCCAATTTCGATCCACGCTAGCAGCAACGCGACCTTCTGTCAGTCTCTATGTCAGAACTATTACAGTGTCACTTTCCGCTGCTTCTTTGCATCACAAAACGTTGTTGCATTGGAATCATTATCTGTGATAGACGATTATTTACAAATCGGCGGTTCGGAACATTCCCCGGAAGGGCCGGGACTGCCAACCGAGAAAGGAGACGACGATGCCACGTCCGGTAACTCTGTTCACAGGTCAGTTCGCTGATATTCCTCTGGAAAAGCTGGCGGAAAAAGCAAAGAGCTGGGGCTACGACGGCCTCGAACTTGCATGCTGGGGAGACCATGTTGATGTTGACCGCGCAGCGAAAGACGTCGCTTACGCCAGGTCCCGCGTCGAGATCCTTGCCAGGCATGGCCTCAAAGTTTACGCAATCAGCAATCATCTCGCAGGCCAGCTTGTGTGCGACCCCAATGACGACGCGCGATCCGACCTGTTCGCGCCCAAAAAATGCCATGGCGATCCGGAGAAAAAGCGCAAATGGGCCATCCAGGCTATGAAAAACACCGCCAGGGCGGCCAGGAACATCGGCGTCAAGGTTGTCAACGGATTCACCGGCTCTCCAATCTGGCACATGATCTACAGCTTTCCGCCCGTAAGCGAAGAGATGATCGAGAACGGGTTCAAACGTTTCGCTCAGCTCTGGAATCCAATACTCGACGAGTTCGACAAGTGCGGTGTGAAGTTCGCCCTTGAGGTGCATCCGACGGAGATCGCGTTCGACATCGTCACCGCCCGCCGGGCTCTCAAGGCGATCGGCAACCGCAAGGCCTTCGGCTTCAACTTCGATCCCAGCCATCTTCACTGGCAGATGGTTGATCCGGTGAAGTTCATCAAAGAGTTCCGCGACAGGATCTACCATGTCCACATGAAGGACGCGGCTGTAACCTTGGACGGCGAGAGCGGAATTCTTTCGTCCCATCTCAACTTTGGCACGCCTGGACGCGGCTGGGATTTCCGAAGCCTGGGCCGCGGGCAGATCAAATTCGAGGAAATCATAAGAATGCTCAATGCCATTGGTTACGACGGCCCTCTGTCGGTCGAGTGGGAAGATGCCATGATGGACCGCGAGTTCGGCGCAAAGGAAGCCTGCCAGTTCGTGCGCAAGCTCGACTTCCCGAAGTCCGACCGGGTCTTCGACGAGGCGTTTGGCAACTGAACATGCCGCGCAAGACCCGCCGTCTTGCCCCTCACCAACGGCGGGAAAGTGATATGCTGAAAAAAATTGAGGAAACACCGGAAGGCGGGGCCTGCAGCCCCGCCTTTCTTGCCCTTCTCGTGACGGCATGCCTGCTTGCGCTTCCTTTCACTGCCAACACAGCCCCTCGAAAAGCGGAGCTCAAAATCACAAAGGCCGTGGATTTGCCGGTATCCGGCATACGCCTTGCCGTAATGTCGGAAAGTCGGGAATCACCCCTCCCCTCCCCGTCCGTACAGACTTTTCAAATCCAGACCGGCGACCATATCAGTCGCGAGGAAAGATACTTCGCAAGGCATCTGTGGATTCGCCGACAGGTGGCCGGTCGGTGGATGGACGACTCGGGAAACACACTGACGGTCGCCTCTATGCTTTTCCTTCTTCCGCCAGCCCTCAAAGAAAAACTCGTAACCCGCGAAGAGTTTGACTCAGCCACCGCAGCAGCAGAGCCCGGCGTGTGGACGTCCGAAGATATCCAGCAATGGCTCGCCGATTTCGCAGACGCAAGTCCCATCGCCGTCCCGCTTCAGAAACGTCCGTTCAATATCTCCACCCTGGCGGGCTATCGGTTCACCGGCAGGTCCGGCATCCTTGCTTATGTTTTCCGCTTGAACAGAGCATCTGCGGGACAATCGCGCGCTACTCAGGAGACCTTTGCGGCGATTTTCGAACTGGCGCCGGAAATCAATCCCGCCGAAGCGCGGGAAACCATCGAAGCCCGTTTCGTTCCATCCATAACCGTATCCCAGAAAAAGCCACCTGCGGCCGTCGCCCCATCGGCTTCCTTCCAGGCGCCGTCTTCGGTCTCAAGGACGGCTGCAGATCGGCAACGTTCTCCCGAATTTCTAGCGAGCAGGGAACAGGTTATTGCCGGAATAAAGAACTCAAAAGACTGGTGGTTCGCTGAGACTCCCAACTACATCCTGCTTTCCAATCTCTCGCTGAAACACAAGCACACAGCTCGCCAACTGCAGGAAGACGTGGAGCTCTTGCGCGGTATTTTCGCAAAAATTATTCCTCCGCGCCGCGAAGTATCCGCAGTGAGTGTCATACGCTTGTTCGCGGATCAGGCTGACTACGAGAAATACGTGGGCGAAGACTTCAGGTGGACATCCGGCATCTGGGCGCCTGACAGGAAGGAACTTGTAATACGTCAGGCCCAATGGGGTGGGACCAGACAGCAACGCGTATCCACCCTGAGCGTGGTTTATCATGAGGCTTTTCATCAATACCTTTTCTACATCATGGATCAGACAGCAACCTCTCCGTGGTTCAACGAAGGACATGCCTGCCTTTTTGAAGCGGCGGACATCTCGCAGCAGCGAGTTGTCATCGAAGAATGCGAGCGTTTCGTCGCGCCGGTTACGGAAATGACTGCCGCCGGGTCCATGGATTTCAAGTCTATCCTTCCGCTTGATTACAAAGGCTTCTATGCCGGTACCGACCAGGACAGAGACAAACGCTACGCACAAGCGTGGGCCATGATATACTTTCTCAGAAAAGCAGCGCCGGCGGAAAAGCTTCACACCTACGATGGACTTCTCGATCGGTATTTGGAGGAGCTGTGTCGGGTTGGCGACTTTTCTCTCGCCACCTCGGCAGTCTTCTCTGACGATCTTGTCAACCGGCTGGAGAAGGATTTTGTCGCATTCTGGAAATCGCGCAACCGAAGAAGCGCGGCATCACGGTTCGATATGCTCAACGAGTCTTCGCAGAAATAATTGAGCGCTGATTTTGAATCGCGCACACAGAGAAGCCTCCGGCTTCTGCAGCCTCGTCGCGTCGCAAGTGGCTGTTATGGATTGCCGTGAGAAGTTATGTTTTTAGATGTCGTCATCCCTGAGTTTGTGGTAGCATACTGGGCGCGGCCGGCATACCAGTGTCAGCATCCTATGCAGAGCAGTACGACGGAGGCTTTATGCAAACATCGCATGCCGCTCTGACATGGGCGCTGTCACTCTTTGCCCTGAATGCCTATTCCCTATTTGCGCAGGCCCCGGGCCGAGGGCAGGCCACAGGAAGACACGCTATTCCACCTGAAGTCGCCCCTGTCATCGCTTATCTTAGAGGTATGGGGCAAAATGATCTTGCCACCCGATTCGAACGCGATATCCAGACAGGACGCGCCACCTTCGGCCGAATGGACCCGACCGAAAGCGGCATAACAGGACGCGAGGCTGATGGAAGGAATTCCGTCGTCATCTCTGACAGGATATTCGGCCAGATTCCACTTAATCCCCGTCCCAACAATCCCATGGTTCCGCTGTGGGCGCTTACGATCGTCCACGAATACGTTCATATGGACCAGAATAATCCACAACAAAGCCCGCGTTATGAAGATCCTGCTTATGACACGGCTCTCCACACCGCTCAAACATGGATACGTCAGATACGCAGCGAAATGACACAAGCCTCCCTAATGCCCGATTCTCGGGAAAAAGCTGAAAGATTACGGGAGCTTTCCAACATGATTCAAGCCGTAAGCGCTGCCACAAGGGATTACATCAACGGCATTCAGGAAAATATACGCAGCGGAACCGTAAGCGCCAACCGAGAGTGGGATGGTGTCAATATGACCAAATCCAGCGATCTCGACGCAATCGCAAGGGATGTCCAACAACTCTGCGATCAATATGCCAGGAATGCCCGTGAAGATGCTGACGCCGCTGAGCGCCGCGCCAGGCAAAAGGCTCTCGAAAAAGAAAGAATTGATAGAGAAAATGCTAAAACAGCCGGTCAAACTCCTCAAAAAAAGAAGGAGCCGGAAAAGAAAAAAGAACCAGAAAAGAAACCTGAACAGCCCAAACAGCATCCCCAAACTCCGAAAGGCGAAGGCACAACTACCGCTGTAAAGGGAAGCATCACCGACAAGAGTGGAAGCATTATCCTCACCGAGACCTACGACAAAAACGGCAATCTGATAAAAGTTACTCATACAACCACCGACAAGCATGGCAATACCAAAGGCTCTATTACTTACGAGGGCGGCACGGGCGAGGGAATAAAGGAAGGAGAACCCGATCCGCCTCCGGATGAGAAGAACGACGGAAAAGACAGCAACCCGCTCGAGAATCTCGCAAACAAGACCGCCGACAAGAATAAACGCAGAACCAAGTCAAGCTCAGAACTCAACAAGGCCAATAAGCAACAAAATGACGCATCAACAGCAGGCGACAATGAATCAGACAAGGCCGGCTATATCCTCGATCAGGGCGGACAGGAAGCCATATCAATCGCCGACAAATCCGCATCTGAAACCGCCACTGCAAACAGCGAACAAGGCTGGGGCAAGGCCATAGGCGATGCCATCCAGAAGGGATTTGAGGCCGGAGGAGCCGCAATGGGATCAGTATTCGGAGGAGCTTTGGCCGGCAAGGTTGGCGAAACCATATTCGGCGATCACGGCAAGAAAACCTCTGATAATTCCACTCCGGAGAACGATTCGGCAACCAAGAAGGACGACAGCAAGCACAAACATAAAAAAAAGAAGGACCACCAAGACGGGTGCGATGGCAAAGGAAACTGTGACGATTCTTCCAGCACACCTCACGATGACAATTGCGAGGGCAAGGGAGGCTGCGATGACGATGTCGGCAGTGGCGGCGGCGACTTCGGATCAGGCGTTATCTCAATAGAGCCGGGGGAAAAGGGCAAGACAGTTCCCGGCGGCAACGACGGATCAAATGACGTTTTCCCTGAAGACAATGGCGCTGGAAGCGACACGATTGAGGACGGAGTCTAACACAGTGACGTGACTCCTGTCCGCCTTGATCAAGAGCCGATCCGCAAACTGCGAATCACGCGATCTCCCGCGCGAAGCTGTTTCCACTCTTCTTCTGTGAAAGGCCCGGAGGCGGCCCATCTGCCTGCAAAGACTGCCGGAGAGCTTCCTGGCACTTCAATTTGTCCGGCACATGAAACCGTAAGCACAAGGGTTTCAGGATCAAAATCTGCCTCGATATCCGCAACCACGCTTTTACGGTCGAAACTGTGGAATTCACGCCAGCCGCGCAAGTTCTGGATGGACTTGGGCTCCGGAAACGACACAACAAAGCCGCGGCTATCCGACGTCCCATCAAAAATATTGCAATCGCATACGTTTTCCTCCGTCCTGCCAAGAAGTATTCTCTTCGGACACTTGAAAAATATATTCCCAAACGCCTTTATCCTTCTGCAAAGACCACTCCTACCGCCTACCTCTCTGTCATGTTGTTCGAGGCTCAAGTAGAGCGCATATCCATCCGCGACCTTTCCAAACAGATTATGCGCGGCCACGGCATTTTCACACGAGTCCATACGTATCCCATGTCCGCCCGAAACTTCCGCGTGAGGATTGCCCTTGTCCCAAGGCTCGCCATGAATATCCCAGAAGATATTCCCATCAATCAGGTTCGGCTCGTGGCTCACCTCCAGATAACACCCCCCCACAAATGATGAAATATCGGCGAAAATATTGCCCGTGACCCTGCAGCGCTTGTTGAGATAATCCAGCCACAAGCCGCATGCGTGCCGTATGTGCCTGAACACATTGCGCCGAATGAGCATACCATTGGCCACGTGAAACTTCATCCCGGCGCATTCATAAAGCCGCTCAATATCGTGATGGCCAATTCTCTCCACAATGTTGTCTTCCACAAGAGTATCGTCAACATGAGTCACTCCCGCAATGCCGCAAATGCCACAGTCGGAAACGCGATTGCCCCTCACGATATGCCCTCCAGCCGGGCTATGCCCATCCGAACTCCAATGCTGGGCACCAATGTCAATCCCGCAGGCGTTTGCCCATCGTATCGTGTTGCTCTCGACGATCCAGTGATGGCCGCGGGTCGTGCTCACGCATGCGCGCTGCGGCACGGGGATCCCATCCGCCGCATGCTCGAAACAGAACCCCTTGACCCGCACATAACCCAGATATCGCTCCACAGGAGCAAAGACCTGCTCTCGAACCGTAACTTCAAACTCCACGTCCCGAGGGTCAGCGCCTTCCGGCAGCCTAAAGTGAATCCGCAAGCCAGGCTCCTCCACCCAAAAAGCGCCTTCCAAACCAGCCCCAGCCAGTTCGAACGGACGGAAAACCTGGGTCAGCGGCTTGCCGTTCCAGAATATCATCCCGCGCCTTTTCTGCAGACGCCTCGTTTCCTCGGCAGACCAGGACGTGACAAACGTCGTGTACTCCAAAAATACGTTGTTGGCCATAAAAGGATTATAGCCGATGAACCACTCGGCGGGCAGGTCGGCCATCCAAATCGGCGGCGTGTCGCTCTTGCGGCCGAGAGCCCATCCCTTGCTCTCCTTCAGTTTCGGCCGCCAAATCTCGGACCCCCTGACAATCACCTTTTCTCCTGGCGCGGCCTCGAACATAACCATCCGATCGGGCCCTTCGCCACCCCGAGCTGGACATACGTATTCCCTGTACACTCCACGGTGAACAAGCACCTTCTCGCCCGGCCTCACAACACCAGCGGCACGGCCTATTGTCCTGAACGGCCGGGCATCTGTTCCGGGATTTTCGTCAGAAGCGCGGGGAT
>CALETX010000058.1 GCA_937920455.1 uncultured bacterium | reverse complement strand
GATGGTATTGGCGATAAGAATTACAGCTATTGGCCTGTGAATATCTTCCTTGAAAGTACGCCAGATTGTGGCGCATGAAGGCCTGATCTCGGCCATTCTCGCAAGATCGGTATTCGACAGGCTCAACAGTGTTGCTTCCAGCAGGGAACACAAGAACGAAATTCCAAGCGCCACAAACACCGTGGCCAAGAGCGTTACCACGAGCATGTTACGGCTACCTCCGTTTCCGCTGTGTCGGCAAGAGCCAAATGGCCAAATGAAGTATCCTTGGCCGACAAGCCGTCTGCGCCGAAAGAGAAAAGTTCTCAATCGAGGGAATCTTTCCTTGCACAAAACCTCTTAGAACTCAATCCAAAACGAGGATGGGAGTTGAGGTGTCCGCGTCACATAGCGAGCGGCTCAGCCAGGCGATGTGGTAGTGAATTTGAAGGTTCTTATCCTGGCGCACCTGGATTTCTCAGACATATCAGCCGCCAAGGTACGAAGCCTTTACCATGGGGTTATCCGCCAATTCTCGCGCTGGTCCTTGCAGTACAATCGTCCCGGTTTGAAGCACATAGGCCCTGTCCGCAAGCCGAAGCGCCTGCCAGGCGTTCTGTTCGACAAGAAGCATTGTCTTGCCGCTCTTGCGGAGTGCCCGTAGTGACTCAAAGATGCTGTCAACAAGCACCGGCGCAAGCCCCATAGTTGGCTCATCCAGAAGAAGCAGAGCAGGATCCTGCATCAACGCCCTTCCAATGGCCAGCATCTGCTGCTCTCCACCAGAAAGAGTTCCACCGCGCTGCTTTTTGCGCTCAGCCAATCTTGGGAACAGTTCGCATACCATTTCCTTGCGCTGCTTCACGACCCTGGAATCCGATTCCAGATATGCGCCCATGTCAAGGTTTTCATCAACTGTCAACTTCTGGAAAATATGGCGGCCTTCCGGCACATGGCCGATGCCTAATGCGGCGATTTTCTGTGGGGGAAGTCCGTCAATCCGGCGGTTTTTGAAGATGATTTCCCCGCTGTGAAGCTTTACAAGTCCGGAAATGCAACGCAGGACGGTGCTCTTACCGGCGCCGTTGGCTCCTATCATTGCGACTACCTCGCCGGCGCCGATAGAAATGGACACGCCCTTAAGCGCCTCAATGTGTCCATAACAGGCTCTCGCGTCCTTGAACTCGAGAAGGGGGAGGATATTGCTCACAGTCTTTCCTCCCTTCCGCTGTGGCCAAGATATGCCTCTATGACATCAGGATTCTGGCGCACTTCATCGGGCAATCCTTCGGCTATCTTTCGGCCGTAATCGAGCACCATGATCCTGTCTGAAATGTTCATCACCACATGCATCTGGTGCTCGATCATCAACACAGTGAGACCTTTCTCGTTGCGCAATCTCCGGACGAATTCGCAGAGACGGGCGCCCTCCTGCGGGTTCATTCCAGCGGCGGGCTCATCGAGCAGAAGCAGTTTTGGATCCAGCGCAAGGGCGCGAGCTATTTCAAGGCGCCTTTGATCGCCGTACGGAAGGTTTCGCGCCAGCTCTGACGCCCTGTCAGCCAGAGACGTGAACTCCAGGATTTCCATGGCCTTTGCCCTGGCGCAGGCCTCCTCGGTGCGGAAATGTCGCGCTCGCAGGAGGGCCGAGAGATAGCCATAGCGGATCAAGCAATGTCGGCCGACAAGCACGTTTTCAAAAACTGTCATGGCGCCGAACAGTCTTATGTTCTGAAATGTTCTTGCAACTCCCAAAGCGGCAATTTTCTCGGGCGCGAGGTGTTGAATCGGCCGGCCGTCCAATCGGATTTCGCCAGCGTCTGCCCGCTGGAGCCCCGTAAGCACGTTGACAAGCGTGGTTTTGCCAGCACCGTTGGGACCGATGATGGAGAGTATTTCGCCCCTGCGGACGTCGAACGAGACGCTGTCAACAGCCGTGAGGCCGCCGAATTTTTTCACTATCGCCGAAACGCTGAGCATTTCAGGCCTATCCTTCCTCCTCTTCACTTTCCATTTCAATACGATGTCTGGTTTCGGGGATCAGACCGCCGGGCCGGAAGATCATCATAAGAATCACTATCAGCCCGAACAGCATTCTCTCGTACTTGGCAGGCTCGAGCTGAGTGGGAAGGAGCGTGCAGTCGTATTTCCAGAAGAGAAGGTTGATCACATAGCCCGACTGCCTCAACCCGTTCAGAAACTCCGACATGCTTTTCAATACCTCAATATTAAGCACAGTCACAACAGCGGCTCCAAAAATCACGCCGCGGACTGACCCCATGCCGCCAAGCAGGACCATGACCAGGATGGTAATGGATTGGAGGAAAGTGAACGATTCTGGGCTGACAAACGTCTGCTTGGCCGCGAAAATCGCTCCCATCAATCCCGAAAAAGCCGCCCCCGTTCCGAAGGCCAGCATTTTGGATGTCATGATAGGCACGCCCACAGCACGGGCTGCAATTTCGTCTTCCCTGATTGCCACCCACGCTCTTCCGAATTTTGATCGGTCGAGGGCAACGCTGATTGCTGCCGCAAGGCATGCCGCCAGAAGGACAAGGAAGTAGAAAAACGCCGGATATAGATCTGCGGGTTGAAGATGAAGTCCAAGCCTGGCAAACAGACTGGTCAGGAAGTCAACAGATGGCCGTTGCACTGGGGAGATGCCCTGTGGCCCGTTTGTGATGTTAACGGGGTGATCGAGGTTATTGGCCACAAGCCTGATGGCCTGGCCAAGGCCGAGGGTGACTATGGCAAGATAGTCGCCCCTCAGCCGCAGGGCAGGCAAGCCTACAAGTGTTCCCGCAACGGCCGCAAGAATGAGAGCCACGCCGGCGAACAGGAAGAACCATGGGGTGCCGGACAGAGGAAAATGGTTGCCGGGAATGAAATGGTTGGCCTGAGGCGAGCCGAATATCGCCCATGTGTATGCGCCTATGGCGAAAAAACCCGCATAGCCAAGGTCAAGCAGCCCGGCCATGCCGACAACGATGTTCAGGCCAAGCGCAAGGGCGGCATAGATTCCCACCTGCGTGCCGAGTTCGAACAGGAAGCTGTTGCGCAGTCCGGCAACAGGCACCGCAATGCACAGCAGCAGAGAGCCGATGACTAATGATGTTTTTCTGGGCACATTGCGGCCGGTGGCCAACATTAGAATCAGGATTACGAAAAGCAGTCCAAGCGACGAGCGAGGGGCCGCGAGGAGAACCGCAAACGCAGCAGCAGTTCCTGATAAAAGCAGAGATGTCGGAGGGATACGATGAGTGTCTCCAAGCCATTTTGGAAATGCGGACTTCATACCTTGTCTATTTCTGCCTTTCCGAACAAACCTTGCGGCCGAAACAGGAGGAGAAGAACTAGTATGATGAAAGCCAATAGGTCCGTAT
>CALETX010000057.1 GCA_937920455.1 uncultured bacterium | reverse complement strand
GCAGGAGGTGGAGATGGTTTCCTGTCTATTCCTGGGCTTCGGGCATTTTTCTGTACAGAGTGGCGAGGCTGATCTTAAGAGCCTTAGCGGCTTTTTCTTTATCGCCCCCTGTTTTGGCCAGAACCTGCTGAAGGTATTCCTTTTCCTTTGCTCTAATGAAGGCCTTGAGGGATCGTGCTTTAGCGGCGCTTACGCTATCCGAATGGGATGACAGTGTTTGTTTGACAGGCGTTGCGGCGATCTTTGAGGGGAGGACATCCTTTGTGATCTTGTTCTCCTTGGCGAAGGTCATTGCATGCTTAATGGCATTCTCCAGCTCGCGAACGTTGCCGGGCCATGAGTAGGACTCAAGAATAGCGCTCACTTCTGGATCCAGGGCAGGTGGGGTCTGATTGGTAGGAGTTTCTTTTCTGAGGATATGATACGCAAGGGGCAGGATATCTTCAGGTCTCTCACGGAGGGGTTTTATTTCTATTGGAATGACACTAAGACGGAAATACAGGTCCTGGCGAAATTTGCCTTCGGCAATCAGCTGATCCAGAGGAGTGTTTGTAGCGGCTAGAACTCGAACATCCACGCCGATATTTTCATTGCCACCGACGGGGCGTATCTCTTTTTCCTGGAGCACTCGGAGAAGCTTGCCCTGGATGGGCAGAGTCATTGCGCCTATCTCGTCCAGGAAAATCGTGCCGCCGTTGGCGGTTTGGAATAGTCCCTCCTTATTTGCAGTTGCGCCTGTAAAGGCGCCCTTCACATGGCCGAACATTTCCGATTCAAGCAGTGGCTCGGGCAACGCTGCGCAGTTTACCGCAACGAAGTTCTTATCTTTGCGTCTGCTGTATGCATGGATTGCTTTGGCCACCAGCTCCTTGCCCGTCCCGCTTTCTCCATAAATCAGGACGGTAGTGTCTGTTGGCGCCACGCGTTTGACCATTTCGCATACCTGTTTCATCGCCGGGCTCTCGGCGATGATGTTCTCAAGCTGGTAGCGAGTGCCAAGTTGTGCCTTGAGGTCGGCGTTCTCCGTCATGGCTCTGTTGTACTCGAGCGCGCGTTGGACGGTTACGAGCAGTTCGTCCACCTTGAAAGGTTTCGTGATGTAATCGAAAGCGCCGAGCTTGAGCGATTCGATCGCAGTCTCCACCGAACCATAGGCTGTCAGCATGATGACAGCCATGTTGGGACGTGTGGAATGAACTATCTTCAGGAGATCCATTCCGTTGATGGGATTCATGCGGATGTCGGATATCATGAGATCGAACTCTTCGTTTGACGCGAGTATATCCCTGGCCTTTTCGCCTCCAAGAGCGGCTGTGACAATGTAGCCCTCGGCCTTCAGGAGCGTTGAAAGCACGCTCAGGATGCTTGGTTCGTCGTCCACCAACAGAATTTTGGCCATGTTCCTTACCCAATTAGTACCAGCTCTAGTCTTAAACTACACCCGGCCCACCCCCAAGTAAAGACATATTCTCATTTTTTAGCATTATAAAAAAAGCAAACGCCAGGACTCTTCAGCACGATCTTACATGGTTAGGCGGCGGTTCAGAATCAGTGTGGCGATTGATAATGGTATGCACACCGGAGGTTTGAAAGTCGGTTCAGTTTATTTTGCGGCGCAGGCAAGCCGGCGCGTACGGCCGCATTCAGAAACGTTTTGCAGACTGTTACCGGCTTCCACCGCCGCTGACAACTTCGCCCATCTTGAATATAGGGAGAAACATGCAGAGGACTATGCCGCCTATAACAACGCCGAGGAAGACCATCAAAAGCGGTTCGAGAAGCGACGTGAGTCCTTCCAGCATGGTTTCAACTTCGCTGTCATAGAAATCGGCGATGTTGTCCATCATTTCGTCAACTTTGCCGGTTTTCTCGCCTGCCTGGAGCATGCGCACCAGCAATATCGGAAAGACACTCTGATTGACCAACGCGCTCGAGAGTGGTTCTCCTTTCTCAACAGTTTCCCTGGCCTTCATGATAATGGATCCGGCGACCTTGTTGCCAGTGGCGCCGGCAGCTATCTCGAGAGCATTGAGGATGAGAACGCCGCTTCTGGTGAGCTGGCCGAACGTGCGGGCGAAGCGCGCTGCTGCGACTTTTCGATTGAGCTCTCCGAAAACAGGAGCTTTCAGGAGAAATTGGTCTATGGCGAAGGCGCCTTGAGGAGTGTCCTTCCATTTCTTGAAGGCGAAGATCGCAACAGCGAGTCCGCCGAAGATAAAGATACCGCGTCTTCTCAGAAAATGGCTGAAGTCCAGCAAAGCCTGTGTCGGGCCGGGCAGTTTTGCGCCAAAGTCGGCGAACATTTCGCCGAAGACAGGCACAACGAACATGATCATACCGATGGCGATTGCGATTGCTATGCACAACACAATGATCGGGTACATCATTGCGGACTTGACCTTACGTTTGAGCGCGGCGCTGGCCTCGAGAAATCCTGCGAGGCGGCCCACGGTCTCGGCAAGTTGTCCACCTGTTTCGCCTCCACGGACCATGTTCACATACAACTCGTTGAATATTGAGGGGAACGGCCTGAGCGCTTCCGAGAAGGCGGACCCATTTTCGATGCTTTTCTTGATCCGGCCGATGACCGCCTTGAAGTTAGGATTTTCTGCCTGCTCCTCGAGCGCCTCCAGAGACGCCACAATGGGCATTCCCGCCGATAGCATGGCGGCAAGCTGTCTGGAAAAAGTGGGCAGGTCCTTATCAACTATCTTGCCGGCGCCTGGGATTCTTTGGGACTGTTTTAGCTGGGCCTTTGCGGGGGCTGCGGGGGGTTTGGTGGAGGAACGCGCATCTGCGGCGGCGACTGTTGCAGTTCCACGTACTACAGGACTCATTATACCACCTCCCCTTTCGTTTATTCCGAACTTCCCGCAACCCTAAGGGCCGTTTCGAGACTTGTCAAACCCTCTTTGACGCGGTTGAGAGCGCCGTAAAGTATTGGAATCATGCCTTTGGAAATCGCAATATCCCTGATTTCGGCGGCGACCGCCTGACGAAGGATCGCCACGCGTATGTCGTCGTCTATGGGCAGAACCTCCATGATGGAGCCGCGGCCGAGAAATCCGGTGTTATGGCATTTTGGACAACCCTGTGGTCCATAGATCGTCACTCCGTCAAAAATTTCAGGGTCCACTCCATACTCTTTAAGCAATTCCCTGTTTGGCTCAGCCTCTTTCTTGCAATTGACGCAAAGTTTTCTGTAAAGGCGCTGAGCCTGAGTGAGGATGACCGACGAAGCCAGGAGGAATGGCTCCATCCCCATGTCGAGCAATCGCGTGACAGCGCCGGCGGCGTCGTTTGTGTGCAGGGTGCTTAGCACGAGGTGGCCAGTCAGCGCCGCTTTGATGGCGATTTCGCAGGTTTCGGCGTCTCTGATTTCCCCGATGAGCACAACGTCGGGATCCTGTCTCAGGATCGCGCGCAGCGCAGAGGCGAAAGTCAGACCTACTTCTGAGTTGATTTTTACCTGGTTAATGCCTGGGAGCTGGTATTCAACCGGATCCTCGCATGTTACTATGTTGATATCAGGCTTGTTGAGTTCCTGCAGGGCGGAATAGAGCGTGGTGGTTTTCCCGCTTCCGGTCGGTCCGGTGACGAGGATGATTCCGTGGGGTTGCGCGATTGCGTAGCGCATGGCTTCAAGGGCATGCTCGTCAAGACCAAGTGCGGCAAGATCCGGGAACAGGGCATTCTTGTCCAGAAGCCGCAACACAACCTTGCCACCGAAAATTGTGGGAAGAATGCTCACACGCACATCAATCTTTTTGCCAAGCGCCTGAATTCGGAAACGGCCATCCTGGGGGATCCGTTGCTCGCCGATGTCAAGATCCGACATGATCTTGATGCGCGATATAATGGCATTCTGAAGGCTTTTCTGTATGTGTGGCCGTTCGATGAGCACGCCATCCACGCGGTATCGGAGCCGGACGTAGTCCTCTTGAGGCTCGATATGTATGTCCATTGCGCGCAGGCGGATGGCCTCGATGAGGAGCATGTTCACCATGCGCACAACCGGAGCATCCGCGGCCTGTTCCATCATTTCTTCGAGACTTTGCTTGCCTTCTTCCTCCTGGCCGGTCACATCGAGTTCTCCCTCTCCGGCTTTCATGATTTCCTCCATATTGAGATTGCCGGATCCAGAAGAAACGCTGCTCTCGAGAATTCTCAGGACGTCCTTTTCGCTCGCAATGAGGGGGGTCACATCCAGCCCTGTTGCGGCGCGGAGTTCGTCAAGGGCGAAAATGTCGAACGGATCTCCCATTGCTACTGTCAATCCTTTTCCAAAACGCGCCACGGGTATCATCTTGTGGCGGCTCCAGAG
>CALETX010000056.1 GCA_937920455.1 uncultured bacterium | reverse complement strand
CATTGCAGTTGTCGTTTATGGAACCGCTGATCGCCAGCGAGGCGGAGCAGTGTCGGTTTTCAATATCCTGAACAGTCCGTCTCTCAATCATCGTTGCAAAGTTATCACAGGCGTGTGCGAGGAAGAGTGCCGTCGCCAGATAGTGGAATTTTTCCGCAGCCTAAGAAGCGAAAACGGATGTGCATGCTCGTGATCTTTGGTGACTGATAAATCAGCTATTTCCCGGAAACTCCTGGTTGCTCAACAACCTGAATACCAGGGAAGACTTTTAGAAGGTCAGCTTCGGCCTTCTTGATATCTTTCTCAAGCTGCTCAATCTCAACATCATTTTTTTTCACCGTCCCGTTGATCGCCGATTTGTACTCTCCCGCCAGCTCCTGATATCTCTTAGCGACAGAGACCTGCTCTTCAGTCAACTGCGAATCCGACAGCAGATCGCTGACATCAAGTATCATAAGAGACTCTCGCTGATACGAAGGTGCAGTCACACCATCCGATTTCCTGACCGAACCATTGCTCTTGCCAATGTCCGGAAACGCCGCGAGCAGATCAGCGGTAGCGCGTTCCAGCGCGCGCTTGAGCGGCTGCTCCTCATTTTTGCGGGACCGGAGAACATCCAGCAGTTTTTCCCGTTCAAGACCCGTCGCCCTGTCCATCTTCGCCACCAGGGCAGAACTTTCTTTGACAAAAGCGTCGAACCGGCGCCTTGCCTCCTTGTAGTTTTCAAGAACAGCCTTTCGCTCGGGAGACAAATCTGGCAAAGCTTCCAACATCGAGATATCAAACGCCCTGGGGGCCCGCGGTGCGTCCGCGGCTCCGTTTCCGAACGCCTTCTGTCCTTGATACTCAGGAACGACAATAGCGGCAATCGCTGTGCCCATAACCTGATTCGTCCGTCCACCCTGTATAACGCAAAACTTCATCTTTTCGTACCCAGCCAGAGTCTCCATGTCCGCAGTCTTCCTTCCAGTCCTTGTCACTTCAACTTCGCGGGCAGGCTCCATCACCAGCACGCGCACCGAACTACGCGGCATGCGCAGTTCGTCTCCGTTCTCTGTAAAAAATACAAAGTGATCCTTTTCAAAACCCCTGAAGGTACCCTTGTGCTGATCAGTAGCCGTTACAAGAATATCAGCCTGAGCAAGTCGGATCGTAATGAACGTGGAAAGAATTATCGTTCCCCTCATGGCGCGCCCCCCCTCCTCCGATTTCATATCCCAATCTAAGATGCCAACGATAAGACCTTGAACGCTGGCTGCGATTCAGGATTCCAGTTGTTAATAACGACCTGAAGCCCTTTTTTCTTGGACGAAATATGGCTAACCTTCGAGGACCGATTCACAAATTGGCGAACAAAGCCGCAGCCAAGCGTCAATGCGCCGGATGGAGCGTCTGACCGATAAAAATCGCCGACAACAGCGTAAAGATATACGCCTGCAGGAATGCCACCAGCACTTCTATCATGTAAATCAGAACCGCCATAAGCTCAAGCGGGGCCGCCCTGGCTCCAAAGATCACTATTACGCCCACGACCGAAAAAAGCACAAGATGCCCAGCAAAGACATTTGCGAACAGCCTGATGGCCAGTGCAAAACTGCGAATGAACAATCCACCAAACTCTATTGGAACAAGAATGAAAAGTATGGGCCATGGAACGCCTGATGGAACAAAACTCATAAGGAACTTTTTAGCGCCAATTCGAAAAACAGTTCCAACTGTCATCACGAGCAGGGTCACCGATGCTAGTGCAGCAGTTACTCCCAGATTGGCAGTTGCGGCCGGGAATCCGGGAATCAAGCCGGTCAGATTCATTACAAGAATGAACGAAAAAAGGCTGCATAGGAGAGGTGTCATCCGTCTTCCGTCCTCTTCTCCAATATTCGGCAGGGCAATCCCATCCCTGACAAACAGTACAAACAGCTCAAGCAATACTTTGCATTTTTTCGAAATGCGAGGCAGAACAACTGCAATCAGCAAAGTCAGCAGAACCGCGATAATCACCGCCACACCGTGCGCACTCAGAAAACCTGGAAGATTCAAGCTGACGCGCGGCAGTATTTCCCAATGCGGCGAGTTCCCCACATGCCGGAAAGCTTCACGCATCACCTGGTCCATATTGTTCATCTTTCTGACAACCAGATTTCTGCTGGCCGGCTCCTTATTACTTCGCAGAGCCACGAGGCAGGACTACCGAAACGGCCATGCGGTTAGTTGAGAGTATTGTCTGTGCAGCAGCTCTTATATCTTCGGCGGTCAGTTTAGTGAACCGCTCTGCGGTTTTCAGCGTGTGCTCGTAGCCCAGTCCGTATAGCTCATCCAGAGCGCAGTTGAGCGCAAAACCAAGGTTGTCCTGGGTCTGCATTTCGAAATCGGCCACTATTTGATTGCGAGCCCGTTCCAACTCCTCCTTGCGCAATCCCTGCCGAGCGAGACGTTCAATCTCATGCTCATAAAGTGAGAGAACTTCAGGAACCGCATCCTCGCGCGTTCCGGCGTAGAACACAAATGCGCCAGGGTCCACGCCAAGTTGGTTATATGCGCCCACATAATATGCCAAGCCGCGTCGTTCCCTCACTGAATCTGCCAGGTCTGATGACAAGCCGCTTAATGCGTAGTGAAGAAGCGAGAGGGCGTCTGCTCTGGGATCAGTCAAACTCACGCCCGGGAAACCCGCAAGCACCACTGCTTGCTCCCTCGGCTCGCGCCGTTCAACCCTGGCAGGCAAAGAAGGAGTTGCCTCGCGCCCCAGACGATGCGGTCTCTTCCCCGAAGGTATGCGCTCAACAAGCTTCCCAATCTCTACCTTGACGCTCTCAGCCGAAACATCCCCAAACACCGCAACCGCCAGATTCCCCGCGACAACAAGCCTGCTCAAATGGTCAGTCAAACTATCCCTATCCAGACGGTTTAACGATTCAGGTGTGCCAAGAGGGTGAAAGCGATACGGATGACCGGCAAACAAAGCCGCGCGCAATTGCTCCTGAGCAAGATACATTGGTCTTTCACGCTCGGCCTCGATGGCTGCCATCTGTGCGTCCTTCTCCTTTTCAATTTCCTCAGGCGCAAGCGCCGGCTGAACAAGAGATTCGACCGCCAAATCGAGGAAACGAGGAAGATCGGCAGAAAGGCACCTCAACTGGATGCCAAAACTGTTGAATCCGCAAAAAGGCGCCATGTGAGCGCCAGCTGATTCGATCTGCTCGGCGACTTCATCTCGAGTTCTTTTTTTTGTGCCCTTGAGCAGAAGCTCGGAAAGCAGCTTGGTTGCGCCATTGTTCTTTTCCGATTCGTAAATCACCCCGCCTGTGAGAGCAAACACAGCATACGCGAAAGGCAACCGATGATCCTCACGCACTACCAGTGGAGTTCCATTCGGAAAGACATGCCTCTCGACGCGCATCGCCGTCTTAACGTCCTTTCCTGTTCCGGAAGGCGACAATTTGCGCTTTGGTGCGACCACCGCGATCGTCCGGTTCTCAACCGTCAAATACCTCTTCGCCACATCGCGAAGGTCAGCAGGAGTGACAGATTCGATCTTTTTCAGATATGATCGGCTGAACATCGGATCGCCCGCGTAGAATTCTCCTTCGGCTAACATGGCCGCCATGCCGCGCATGGTCTGTAAGTCGGCCAGTTCCGATGTCAGCATCATCCTTCTCGCCTTTTGCAGTTCCGCCTCGCTAAACCTTGCTCGTGTCCATGATGCTGCTTCCTCCTCGACCGCCGCCAATGCGGCGTCTTCCTGTTCTGGATCCAGCAGCATTGAGATTCCAAAAAGCCCTGGTTCACGGGGAGTATAGTGCCAAGCATTGATGGAATGAACGAGCCGTTTCTCCTCCTTGATCCTTCGGACCAGCCTCGAACTGCGTCCCTCGCCAACGACGGCAGCAAGCAGGTCAAGCGCTGGAGCATCAGGATGAGTTAGCGGAATGGTATGCCACGCCAACTCAATGCGGCAGATGTTGAATTCTCCCTCACGACGTCTGATTCGAGGCGCGATCTGACGCGGTTCCTCTGGCAGGACCACTGCCGGGCGGGCTTTTCGGCCAAAGCCCTTGAATGATTCTCGCACGGCAGCTTCGACCTCGGCGGGGTCAATATCGCCGACAATTGCAACAATCATATTGTCCGGCGCGTAGTTTCGTCGCGCAAATGAGGACAGGTCGTCCCGCGTCAGTCGCTCAAAAATTTCCCTGTGGCCGATAATCGGGAAGCGATATGGGTGACTGGTGAACGCGGTCTCCCACAGCAAGTAATCAACCAGCCTGCCTGGATCGTCATTGCACATCGCGATTTCCCGAAGGATCACCTCCTTTTCCTTGACCCATTCTTCTTCGGGGAAAGTGGCGTTCCGCACGGCGTCGGATAGCACATCCACCCCCACGCGCCAATGCCGCGAGGGCAGATCTGCGTGAAACACCGTCCTGTCAAAAGACGTGTAGGCATTGATGTCGCCTCCAGCGTCGTTGATCTCCCTCGTAATCTGACCAACACCGCGCTTTTCTGTGCCTTTGAATATCATGTGTTCAATTGCGTGCGAAAGCCCTGAGCCCAGCAGTTCTCCCTCATGGATGGAGCCGGTCTTTATCCATATCTGCACCGAGACAACCGGCGCAGAATGATCCTCTAGAATCAACACCACAGTTCCATTTTCCAA
>CALETX010000055.1 GCA_937920455.1 uncultured bacterium | reverse complement strand
AAGAACCATCAGGCCGCTTGCGATCATCACCTCGACAAGGGTGAGACCAGCTTTTTTTGGCATGACCAAGCCTTGCCCTCTCTCCGAATACAGGACGGCTTGTTGCATGAAGGAACAACAATATACGCATTCGTTCTTGTTGGAGATCCTCGCATTCATAACCTTGCTATCTCCTGTCTTGTCAGTCACCACCGGTCGCATAGCAGTCCTAATGCCAGAAGCCTGAGCCAGAGCGCTGGCGTTACGGCAATCGGCGGGAATTCTTGTTTTTTTCCAAGATTTCTGGAGCAACGACAGGTGCCGTAGCAGGAGTGGATGCTGATGGTTTGCTTTCCTGCGCCGGTGGTACTCTTGTCAAGAAAGGCGACAGCTATATGGCGAGCCCGGCGTCACAACATTCTCATTCTCAATAAGTTAGCTCTAGCGGCGCGAGTCTTGCGGCCTTGTCGTGTTTTTTGACAAGCAGAAGATGTTAGAAAGCTGTTCAGCTTGCGGCTGAAAGAGGTGTTACAACGTGGATGGCTCAGTTCTGCCTGTTGATGTAGATTCCGCCTTCCAGCGCCAAGGTTATTTCCCCGGTATTCGACCAGAATGCAATTGGGCCTTTGCTGGCGAATTTCTTCACAGGATTCCGGGCAAGCGGTAGAGTTTCCCACGGCAATGGGAGGCCAGCATGAAGATGGAACTCATCGCCGAATGGCTCGTGTCGGCAAAACGATGCCGCAGATGCGGCAGCCTGCCGTCGCGGGCCAGATCAGCCGTGAACCTCCAGCTCCACATGGCCGGCAAGAAGAATCAGCCAGCCATGCGCTCCGCCGCAGGCGAATCCCGAGGCGCTTCGTGTCGTCGGTCTTCGCCATGGCCCGTTGAGTGAAAACGGAAGATGAGACTGAGACTCTACAAGATGACGCCGCAGGGCATGATCGCAACTGCGAACATGTTGCTTTGCGTTATTGTGCTACTATCCCAGCCACACCTGCTTCCAATTGCGAAGGGATGGTTGTATGCCATCCTTCGAATGCCGCTCGTCTTCCTCTTCCCTGTCCACACAGGCCCACCAGAGATAGCGGATGTGCTACGCGAGCCGCTCCTTATTATCGCAAACGCCTGCCTTTGGGGCCATGTCATGGTTTGGCTTTGGCGAAGGACAATCGGCCACGTCGGAACAGGGAAAATGGCAACCAACCGCGTCCTGCATGCGGCTTTGAGAACCGCGTCCGGCGCGGACTCATGTTCGCATGAGAGCAGGCGTTGGGCACGCAATGTAAAAGAATATGCATGAGAAGGGGATATGACAAAGCCGGGGCAGTTGTACTATGTGTGCTTTCTATTCTCGCGCTGGTTTGCGGCTGCCCGCCGTCCGTCGGAATGTCTCCAAACCATTTCCTTCTACATTCCACGATTATGAGCATCAGGCTTGCCGCAGGCACAAAATACCTGTGTTTGCTATTGGAGACATCGAAAATGGCAAGGTCCGCGACATTTCAACGGCGGGGGTGCGAGAGAAAAGCTATTCGACCCATGTTATGAATTCAGACCGTTTCCAGACAGGATCCTGCACAACGTCCTTTACCGCAACGCCTGCCGCGCTGATGGTTGAGAACGGTCACCTGTCTTGGACAACGACCGTTGAGGAAGCATGCCCACAGCTTGCTGAAAGAATAGATGCGGCTTGTTTTAATATCACACTTGAACAGTTGCTTCTCCACCGTTCTGGCCTGTTGCCATTGACGGATCCGGCCGAAGATCGAACGCTCTGGTGCGCCCTCACGGCACGAAAGGTAACAGCTAATGAACAGCGCCTTGCCCTGGTGCTCCATGTGTTTTCGCGCCATCCAAGATGCCTCCCTGCCGCAAGACGCGAGTGCTCCGACGTCGGCTGCGCCGTCGCTCACGCCATGCCGGAACATCGTATGGGCAAACCGCGGGAAGAACTTATCTGTAAGTATATCGGTTGTCCTCCCAGACTGGCGACACTGGGGTTTGGTCCTCCCGCAACGAAGAGCAGGGAATCGAATGCGCAGCAACCTTGCGGTCATCTGTCAATCATTGGTTGTACGATGGCAGTTGAACCCGGAGCGGACAGTGATAAGCCTACAGCGCTGGGGCCAGCCGGACTCTTGCATCTTTCCATTGAAGAGCTGGCACGCTATGCTGCGTTCTCGCCGGACATGCGCGCGGCGGTCTCCTACCAGCCGAAAAGGAACGGACGGCGTGGAAGCCGTCGCTCCAGGTATGAATGTGCACGGTTGGCTACCATTATGACGAGCGTTGATGAGTCTTACCTTGTAGCCGATACAACATGCATCAGGTAATCGGCTCAGAATGCGCGGAGGGCTCTGGTTGCAGTTGGCTCTCAGATCAGCCCCTTGGCCCATTGTGCAAATGCCGGAAAAGCTTCTTCGGGTTCAGGAAGGCCGGGAATCCAGCGTTTTTCGTGTTCGAAGACAAGCCACCCGTCGTAGCCGGCTTTTTTCAGGAGGTGGATGGCGTGCGCGAGGGGAATTTGTCCACGTCCTGGCAGAACATATCGCC
>CALETX010000054.1 GCA_937920455.1 uncultured bacterium | reverse complement strand
GATGCGGGAGAATGATGGCAGAGTCATTCCTGCCTTTATTAACCAGGCGTTGCGCAACAAGGCGCTGACCGTGTTCGGCGACGGTCACCAGACCAGGAGTTTCTGCTATGTGGATGATCTTATTGAGGGAATCTGGCGGCTTGCAGTAAGCAGGGAGTCAGGCCCAGTTAACATCGGCAACCCCAGGGAGATGACGGTTCTTGACATGGCCAAAATGATAATCCGGCTTACGAATAGCAAGTCAAAGATAACCAGGCGGCCTCTTCCTGTTGACGACCCCAAGGTTCGGCAGCCTGACATATCACTGGCCCGTCGACTTCTCGGCTGGGAGCCGCGCGTAGAGGTGGAGCAGGGGCTTTGCGCCACGATTGAGTTCTTCAGGAGGAAGCTGGAGGCTCGACGAATTCCGTGTCTTCCGGCTCGACGCCGGTAGCTGAGACAACCTTGTCGTTTTCTTCCAGGTTGATTATTCGCACACCCTGAGTGGCTCTGCCGATGACTCTTATGTCCTTGACCGGCACCATGATCATCATGCCCTTGCTGGTGACGAGCATCATGAAGTCAGAATCTCTGACTGCATGCGCGCCGACGACGAGGCCGTTTCTTTCGGATGTTCGGATTGCTATCACGCCGGAACCGCCGCGGTTCTGAGTCCTGTATTCGTCGAAAGAAGTGCGTTTTCCGAAACCGTTTTCCGTGCACACGAGAAGGGTCGCCTGTGGATCCACGATTTCCAGAGACTCAACTGCGTCGCCGGCATCCAGTCTGATGCCTATGACGCCGCGAGTTGCCCGGCCCTGAGATCGTATCTGGGTTTCGGGGAAGCGGATGCTCATGCCATTCCTCGTGACAAGTATGACTTCCTGCTTGCCCTGGGTCATCTTGACATGCATGAGCCTATCGCCCTCATCAATGTTAATTGCGATAATGCCGTCGCGGCGGATGTTGGCGAACTCTGAAAGGGCAGTTTTCTTGACTATGCCTTTTTGGGTAGCCATCAGAAGGAATTGGTTTTCAGAGAATTCCCTCACCCTGATCATGGCTGCGAGAGTTTCAGAGCTTTGGATGTTGAGCAGATTCACAATGGCCTTGCCCTTTGCGGCTCGGCCGGCCTCGGGTATTTCATAAACCTTTTCGCTATAAACCCGGCCTCCGGCAGTGAAGAACAGAAGGTGATCATGGGTGCTCGCGACAAAGAGATGCTCGACGTAGTCGTCCTCCTTCATCGTCATGCCGGTCACGCCTTTTCCGCCGCGTCTCTGCGCCTTATAGGTGTCTATGGGCACACGCTTGATGTAGCCGGCATGGCTGACGGTGATGACGCATCCGCGGTCTGCAATGAGGTCTTCCACGGCAATTTCGCCTTGTTGGGGAGCGATATCGGTGCGGCGTCTGTCTCCATAGCGTTCCTTGAGATCAAGGGTTTCCTGTTTAATAACGCCATAGATTTTTCCCGGATTTGCCAAGAGGTCCTTTAGGTAGGAAATAAGTTTGATCACTTCCAGATACTCTGCGTCAATCTTGGCTCTTTCAAGCCCCGTGAGCTGATACAGGCGCATATCCAGAATGGCGTTTGCCTGAATCTCTGAAAGGCGGAAACGCGCCATCAGTTGCGAGCGGGCTTCATCTCTGCCCTCCGATGATCTGATGATCTTTACCACGGCGTCGAGATTATCCAGCGCCACCTTCAAGCCTTCGAGAATGTGGGCGCGTGCCTCCGCCTTCGTTAGGTCGAATTGAGTGCGGCGCGTGACCACTTCGAATCTGTGGCGGATGAAGCATTGCAGCAGATCCTTCAATGTCATCAGCCTGGGCTTGCCACCGTCCAGGGCGAGGAGTATTCCGCCGAAGGTTATCTCCATCTGGGTATGCTCGTAAATGTTGTTCAGGATGACCTTTGGCACCACGTTCTTTTTCAGATCCAAAACAACGCGTATTCCGTCGCGGTTCGACTCATCTCTGAGATCCGATATGCCTTCCAGAGTTTTGTCCTGAATGAGGCCGGCAATGGTCTCAACCAGGGTTGTCTTGTTCACCGTAAAGGGAATTTCAGTGATGATTATCCTTGATCTGCCATCCTCTGATTCTTCGATAGTCGCGCGTCCACGGACTTTTATCTGTCCTCTGCCGGTCTTGTAGAGCGCTTCGATCGGGCCCACCCCGCAGATGACGCCGCCTGTGGGGAAATCCGGGCCTTTGATAAACTTCAAGAGATCGGAGATCTGCGCGTCTGGGTTGTCTATGAGATGAACGATTGCGTCCGCAGTCTCGCAAAGGTTATGGGGGGGGATGTTGGTGGCCATGCCGACTGCTATTCCCGTGGATCCGTTGAGCAGGAGATTGGGAAGCTTGGCTGGGAGCACAAGCGGCTGCATTAGTGATCCGTCGTAGTTCGGTCCGAAGTCAACCGTTTCCTTGTCAATATCTGCGATCATTTCCTCGGCGAGCTTGTTCATGCGGACTTCGGTGTAACGCATGGCTGCTGGCGGATCTCCATCTATGGAGCCGAAGTTGCCCTGGCCGTCCACAAGCGGATAGCGCATGGAGAAGTCCTGTGCCATGCGAACGATAGTGTCATAGACGGCTGCATCGCCGTGGGGGTGATATTTTCCGATGACGTCGCCAACCACTCTGGCCGATTTTTTATAGGGATGGTCGGACGTGTTTCCAAGTTCCCGCATGGCAAAAAGGACGCGCCTGTGGACCGGTTTCAAGCCGTCACGCGCGTCCGGAAGGGCGCGTCCTACAATGACGCTCATGGAATAGTCGAGGTACGAACTTCTCAGTTCCTCCTCGATGTCAATTGAGGCAACGCGTTCTTCCGAAGCTTGTTGAGAAATGGGGGTGTCTGTCATGGATTAGATATCGAGATTCCTCACGTTTATGGCGTTTTCTTCTATGAATTGGCGGCGCGGTTCGACGTCCTCGCCCATCAGTATATTGAACATCTGGTCGGCTCTGGCGGCATCCTCAAGAACCACCTTCAGCAACTTGCGCTTTTCTCGGTTCATGGTGGTTTCGTAGAGCTGGTCAGGATTCATTTCGCCCAGTCCCTTGTAACGCTGAATCGTAAGTCCCTTGCGTCCGAGTTCGCGGACCGCATCGAGGAGCTGTGAGAGGCCGCTTATTGGCGTCTGGCTGCCATTTTCTGTGATGAGCGTTCCAAAGGGCTTCTCAGACCGATAATAGGGGTAGCCGGCCAGACCGCGCTTTTCCAGGGATGAGATGATTCGGCTCAGGGATTGCGCAGCGTAGATCTCAACCCATCTGAACTTCATCGGGGCAGAGTCGCCGTTGGATCCATTTTCATCTCCGAAGATTTCGAGCTGCCTCCCGATGCGCTGCTCAACCTCCTGGCGAAGCTGGCTCAGCTCCGAGTCCGTGTACACGAAACGGGGCTCCTCCGATCCGGCGCCGTTAATGGTAACCATATATTTCGGGAATGCGCCAGTCTCCGGGTGGCGGCGTTTGAGAAAACTCTCGAAATCCACTCCTTTTCTGGCAAGGGCATTCGCCAGTTGTTCCATCCGGATGAGTATTTCCAAAAGGGCATTCAGTTCGCGGCCCTTGATGGTCATTTTTTGGGAAGGAATGTCGAAGGTAAGATCCTCGGATCCCAGCTCGAGGAGTTTTCGGGTGAGGTCCTCGTCGCTCTCGATGTATTCCTCCTGTTTCTTGTGCGTTATTTTGTACAACGGCGGCTGGGCGAGATACACGTGGCCACGTTCGATCAGATCAGGCATTTGGCGATGGAAGAATGTCAATAGCAGGGTACGTATGTGGGCGCCATCAACGTCCGCATCTGTCATTATGATTATCTTATGATATCGTATCTTTGAGATATCGAACTCGTCCCTGCCTATTCCTGCGCCGATAGCCGTGACCAGCGTTCGTATTTCATTGTTTGAAAGTATCTTGTCCAGTCTTGCTTTTTCGACGTTAAGGACCTTTCCACGGAGCGGAAGGATGGCCTGGTATTCTCTATTACGACCTTGCTTGGCGGAACCGCCGGCGCTGTCGCCCTCCACTATGAAAAGCTCACATTTTGCTGGATCTCTCTCGGAACAGTCCGCCAGCTTGCCCGGAAGCGATGCTGAATCCAGCGCACCCTTGCGCCTGGTCAGTTCGCGCGCCTTCCTTGCAGCTTCCCTTGCCCGCGCGGCAAGCAGGGCCTTGTCCACTATCCGCCTGGCCACTGACGGATGTTCCTCGAGATAAACTGACAGCTCGTCGTTGACCACAGAGGCGACTATGCCCTCCACCTCGCTGTTGCCGAGTTTTGTCTTTGTCTGGCCTTCGAACTGCGGACGGGGCACCTTGACGCTTATGATGGCGGTGAGTCCCTCCCTGATATCATCGCCGTTCATCGCCTCCTCGTCTTGCTTGATGAGGTTGGCGCTCTTTGCGTATGCGTTGACTGTCCGCGTCAGGGCCGAACGGAACCCGCTAAGATGCGTGCCCCCTTCGATGGTGTGTATGTTGTTGGCGTAGCAGGCGACGTTTTCGTTGTAAGCGTCGGTGTACTGCATGGCTATTTCAACCGACACATTATCTTTCTCTTTTCTGAAATAGATAACCTTGGGATGTAAAGGCGCCTTGGCTTTGTTCAGATACTCCACATATTCCACGATTCCGCCCTTGTATCTGTAAACCTCCTCTCTTGGGGGATCCTCCGAACGAAATGTTATCTCAATGCCCTGATTAAGAAAGGCCAGCTCGCGCAGGCGATGAGCAATGATGTCCCACTGGAACTTTGTCGTGCTGAATATGGAAGCATCCGGCATAAAAGTCACTTTGGTTCCTGTGCCCTTTGTTTTGCCGATTGTCTCCAACGGCGACGCGGTTTTCCCTCGCTCATAGCGCTGGTGATAGATGTTGCCGTTGCGTCTGACCTCGACCTCCAGCCATTCGCTGAGAGCGTTGACGCAGGAAACGCCTACGCCATGCAGGCCTCCTGAGACTTTGTAGGACTCGTTGTCGAACTTGCCTCCGGCGTGGAGCATTGTCATCACCACTTCCAATGCTGGCTTTTTCTCCGTAGCGTGCATGTCCACCGGAATCCCGCGCCCGTTGTCGTTGACGGTGACCGATCCATCGGCGTTGAGCGTCACCTGAATGGCCGTACAGAAGCCAGCAAGAGCCTCATCAATACTGTTGTCCACAACCTCAAACACACAGTGATGCAGGCCGCGTACAGAAGTATCGCCTATGTACA
>CALETX010000053.1 GCA_937920455.1 uncultured bacterium | reverse complement strand
GGCAGCAAGCGCCTGCAGGAGCTTGCTCTTGAGCGGGATCCATAAATCGGCGTTTGCCGCCTGCCGCTCGGCCAGCTTTTCCATGAGATCTATGAATGAGGGCGAATCATTGGTCAGCGCCAGAGCCGCGTCGCGGACGATATCACGCTGGTACGTCAGCATCTGATCCGCAATTTGTGGCGCGGACGCGCTCTCGTATCTGGCAAGAAGCTCAGCCTGGCGCGCTTCTCGCTCGGCGTCTGGAAGTCTTGCGAGCGCGGCGGAGAGATTGCGTTGAGCCGTTTTGTCGGAACCGCCGGCCGCGCGGAGGGCCTGTCTGAAGGCTTCGCCCGCCGCCCTCAGATGGGTCGCCTTCTCCGAAAGCCTCTGCGCCTCGTTGGTTCCCTGCGGACGGGCGGCGGCGCGGAACAAGGCTTCGCCGAGTCCTTCGTAAAATCGAGCGTTGGTGGAATCCTCCAAAGCCAGCGCTCGCATTATGTCAGCAGCTTCCTTGTAGCGTCCGGCCCGGTATAAGGAAACAGCCGCATTGTGCCTGAAATCCCGCGAGTACGCCGGCGACATTCCCTTGGCGGCATCAATGTATAAACGGGCGGCTTCTTCGTACTGCCCTGCACGATAGAGCTTTTGAGCTGCCCGCGCCGCTTCATGGCCGGAAGGCGCGGTTTTTGCCACACCAGAGGAAAGAGCCTTTACGGTGTCTGACGCCGACTGCTGAGCAGGAGGAGAGACGGTGTGGCGCCGCGGCTCAATATTGGAACTCTGCGCCAATGTGTCCGGCCAGACAGATCCAATCCAACTGATCAAGGCGCAGACAAGGACAACCGTGACTGGCCTGACTGTCGGACGAATCTGCATGTCGCCAACATCTCTATTGGGAGCGAATGGCGGTCGTTTTCCGTCAGGGCTGTCCTGTTTGATGGAAGTGGGTCGGCCGCGGCTCATACACAGGCCTATAAGCATCAAAAGAACCCCTGGAAAAAGGAATATCTGGTAGCGCTCAATGTAGCGGCGCTGCAGACTTTCAGCAGTCTCCCTTGCCGCAACGCGTCTGAGGTGGTCGCGGTACAGCGTACCGAGCGTGACCGTTGTGAGGCCGGCGGTTTCCAATGGCACATAAGCTCCCCCGCTTTTTTCGGCTATGGCATACAGCACACTGTCGTTGAGTTTCGTAAGGACGTCCTCTCCGCCGTGGCGAAGGAACTTTCCGGATCCATGTGTCGAATCCGGTATCTTGCTTCCGGCGCGGCTCCCGATTCCAATCGTGAATATGGGGATGCCGGCTTTACCGGCCTCTTCCGCGGCATCCAGCGCATGGCCGGCAAGGTCCTCCCCGTCAGAAATCAGGATGATTGCCCTGTGACTGCCCTCTCCTGGCTCAAAGGCCGCAATAGCCTTGCGTATGGCATCGCCGAGGTCGGTCTCCCCGCGAGGAGCTGATTCAGTCGAAATCATGTCGAGAGTCTGCCTGACGAATCCGTGGTCTGTTGTGAGGGGGCAGAGCAAGACGCCGGTTTTTCTGAATGCAAGAAGGGCTATGCGATCGCCGCTCAGTTCGCGTATAAGATCAAGAATATCCGCCTTTGCTCGCTCAAGGCGATTGGGGTGTACGTCGGCGGCAAGCATGGAGCGAGATACATCGAGCGCAATGACTAAGTCCCGCGATTTCTTGAGCACTATTTCCTCGCGTGTTCCCCATTGAGGGCGGGCCGCCGCGCCGATCATGAGAAAAAAAGCCACGAGAAAAATCACCGCCTGGGCCGCGTCGCGCCTGAGAGTGGATTCCGGGTTAAGCCTTTCCAGCATCTTCGGCGAAACAAATCGCGACAAACTTTGCTCTTTTCTGAGCAAGATCAGAAACCACCACGCTCCGACGACGGGGACGAGCCACAGCAGATAAAGAACCGCCGGCGTCGCAAAGCGGAAGCCAGTCATGCCACTTTCAACCTCCTGTCCTGGGCCGCGACATTCACGGCTCGAAATCTCATGTCAGGCGTCTGGCGATGGCCATTGATGCCGCCGTGCCGAGAACGGCAAGGGCCAAACCCGGCGCCAGAAGCATCTGAAACCATTCGTCATACCTGTTGAAAACGTCCTCGCTCACTCGCGTTTTCTCAAGACGGTCAATGTCTGCGAGTGCCTGTTCAAGCCCATGGGGATCTCTGACATTGAAATAGCGACCGCCTGTTTCCGAAGCGATGTGTCTGAGCAGATTCTCATCCATCTCCACGATAAATCGCCGTATCACCTCGTTGCCGAGGACATCGCGGACTTTGAAAGGGGCCTCTCCTGAAGATCCGACTCCTATTGTATAGACCTTGATTTTCATGCTCTTCGCAAGCTGAGTTGCCTCCTCGGGCTTTACGATTCCCGTGTTGGATACGCCATCGCTCAGCAGCACGATGATCTTGGACTTCAAGTCCGCCTTTTCCAGTCTGGCGCACGCGGTGGCGAGCGCATCTCCGATTGCGGTCAGGGTTTCTTCCTGAGTCGAATGCGGGCCGGTGGCCGGCACTTCCAGGCCTTTGAGAATGTGCATGAGAGCCGAGTGATCAGTCGTCAGCGGACATCTTGTGGTGGCAAAGCCGCCGAACGCCACAAGGCCGATGAGGTCGTCAGGTCTTTTTTCCACAAACCGTGCGAAAGCTTCCTTCACGGCGTCGAGACGAGTCCGGAGTTTCCAGCCTGCCGCTGTTTTTTCGGACATATCCAGCGCTTCCATGGAGCCTGAGATGTCAACTACCATCTGAATGGCAATAGCATCCGCTGTCCTCCGAACGCGAGAGAGGAATGTCTGGGGTCTGGCCAACGCAACTATTGAAAGAGCCGTGCCGGCAACGGCAAGGGCAGGACACACGTGGACCAGTTTCGAGCGCAAAGTTGGACGTCCGGAAATGCGGGAAGCCATGGAATACATCAGTGCCCGAGTCGGCCGCCTCCTGTACACTCGCCAAACCGCAAAAGCGAGTGGCAGGAAAAGCCCAAACGCGGCTGGAGTGGCAAACCTGAACATGTCTCATGGCCCTCCCTGCGGACGTTCCGCCGAGTCCGATTGTATGTAGTTTCTGGCCGTCGCGATGGAATTGGCAATTGCCTCCGGATCCGGCCGGTGAGCGGCAAATTTGACCAAATCAGCCGCCTCAAGAAAAGCCTTCAGCAGCGACAAGACCTCTTTGCTGAAACGTGAGTCCTTGCTTGCCGCTGACAGGAATTCCTCGGTGGTCTGTTCTGGCGCTCTGATCCCATGAGCACGTTCGATGTACATACGCACAATGAGTGTAAGCCTTAGGTAGAAATCTTTTACTTTGCCTTTTTCGACGAGTTTTTCGGCGAGAAGTTCATCCAATTCGAAAAGAGCCCGCGCCTTTGGGGACATCTTGCGAAGCCTAATGGCGCGGCGGATCTTTAGCATCAATTTCCATGCGCCCCAGGCGGCAATAGCTGCCACCACAAGCAGGACGAAATAGCAACCAATGGTTCGCGAGGATGGGCGAATCCAGATCGGCGAGAGCGTTTCTAAGATGTCGGATGGATGCTTTCCGGCAGCCGGAGCAGGATCAAGCACCACCGGTTTTGTGGGAAACCATCCTGACGCCGGCGGAGTGCGCCGGTGGTCAGTGTAGATTATCGGCAGCGGCGCAACGCGGTACTCATCGGAAACAAGAGGTGTCAGCAGGATACGACGCTCATGAACGGTGGAGTCCTCTGTTGGCGTTCTTTCCCCATCCATTACGCCGGCAATCTGAAAACCGGTCAGGCGGTCTGACAGGGAGGGCATCTGCACATCCACTGCGGTCGGCGCGGTTATCTTCAGCGACACCAGCATGTCCCGCTCGAGGTGAACGCGCGGCGGATCAAAGGTCATCGTGATCTTCACGCCATCCCGCGACATTTCCTCTATGCGCGGCGACTCGGACGCTGTTTCGCCGGCTTTTTTCCCTCGGCATGAGGCGTGCGAAAGAAGAACGGCGCATAGAAACGCCCTCAGCACCACATACGGCATGGCGGGCATGCTTGTCCTGCAAGGCGCGCTGTCATGAAATCCTCTTTTGTTCCAGATCATTTGTCTTGTCACGTTCTTCTCGCTCTGGCCTGCCTTCTATGGAAAAGCTGGCGTACATCGTTCACGAAAGGTTTGTCGGTTCGCAGACTCAGGACGTCCACCTTCAGCTTCCTGAATATTTCCATCAATTCCTCTTGTCTGCGCGACATTTCCGCGCTGAAGTCGCTACGGAACCGCTCCGAGGAAGTATCGAGCACGACCAACTCGCCGGTCTCCGGGTCTTCGACTTCGATTAGCCCCACGTCCGGAATCTCCATCTCGCGCGGGTCGGCTACGGGACAGGCTATAACGTCGTGTTTCCGAGCTGTGACGCGCAGGTCCCGCACAAAATCGCCATCGAGAAAATCGGAAACAAGAAACACCACAGCTTTGTGGTTCTGTACATTGTTGAGAAAACGCAGAGCGCCACAGATGTCAGTGCGCCTCCTGGTGTCCTGTGCGGCGAGCACCTCTCTGACGAGTCTCATAACCGCTGTGCGGCCCTTGCGGGGGGGAAGGAATTTCTCCACACGGTCGCTGAAGAGTACCAGACCCACCTTGTCCTGGTTCCGTATAGCAGACAGAGCAATAAGGCATGTAAATTCCGCAGCAACCTCGGCCTTGGAGCGGTCCCTGGATCCGAATCCCTGGGAACCCGAAACGTCCACAAGAAACATGATGGTGAGTTCCCGTTCCTCGCAATAACGCTTGATGAACGGATGGCCCATGCGGGCCGTCACATTCCAGTCAATGGCCCTGATGTCGTCGCCAGGCTGATATTCGCGGACTTCGTCGAACTCGATGCCCTGGCCCTTGAAGACCGAATGGTATTCGCCGGATAAATGTTCCTCCACCAGTTTGCCGGTCACGACGCGGATGGTCCTGACCTGCTTCATGAGCTCCCTGGTGTCTATAGCCATGTCCGGACCGGCTCCTTCCTGTTGTCTTGCGGCGTTCGATCATGGGACTGGAATTTCGCGCAGTATCCTGGATACGATGTCGTCGCTTGTGACCTCCTCTGCCTCGGCTTCGTAGGTAACGATTATGCGATGTCTGAGCACATCGTGGGCGATTTCTTTAACGTCTTGAGGCGTAGCGTAGGCCCGGCCGTGAAGCATAGCGTTAGCCCGCGCCGCAAGGTTGAGATAAAGAGACGCCCGCGGAGAAGCTCCGTATTCTATCTGGTGCTCAATATCCAGTTTGTAATCTTTGGGCGAGCGGGTCGCAAAAACGATATCGAGGATGTAGTCGGCAACCTTTTCGTCGCAATAGATCTGATCCAACACGTCCCTCATTTCAGCAAGGTCATGGGCTGAGAGTTGTTGCGAGACGGTGATTTCGGTTTTTCGTGTGAACCTGTTCATGATTCGACGCTCGTCATCCTTGCCTGGGTGGTAAACACGGCACTTCAGCATGAAGCGGTCAATCTGCGCTTCCGGCAGCGGATAAGTGCCTTCCTGCTCGATCGGATTTTGCGTTGCCATGACCATGAATGGCTCCGGCAAAGGATAAGTCGCCTCGCCGATCGTCACCTGGTGTTCCTGCATCGCTTCAAGAAGGGCGGACTGTACCTTGGCCGGAGCCCGGTTGATTTCATCAGCGAGGAGGAGATTGGCGAAAACAGGACCCTTGCGTGGAGCAAAAGATCCGTCTTTAGGGTTGTAAATCATCGTGCCGATCACATCGGCGGGCAACAGGTCAGGCGTGAAAGAGATTCGGCCGAACTTCAGTCCCAGCGTCCTGGCTAGAGTCTTGATAGCTGTCGTCTTGGCCAACCCCGGAACTCCTTCCACAAGAATATGCCCGCCTGTGATGAGGGCGATCAGCATTCTGTCCAGGAGTTTCTCCTGGCCCACGATCACCTTGCTCACCTCCTGACGGACCGATTCAATCAAAGTTCCGATCTTCCGGACCCGTTCGGTTGCGGCTGGCATGTCATGGTTCATTTTGCTGCCATCCTTTCCCAGTTAAGAGACGCCCCATGTCCCCCCTCATACATCATAAGGCTTTCAAACCTGTTGCCAGGCTCTCACCGCCCCGGCGGCTGGAGCATGCCCGTTCAACTACTGTGGCGGATTCTGTTCAGAGGGCTGATCCGTTTTCCCGACTTCAGCCGGTGTTCTTCCCTCCTGCGCCGACTGAGTTGTCTCAGCATTCTCCTTTGGCTGGCCGGAGTCGGCCGCCTCTTTGTCTTCTTTCTGTTGAGTCGGGTGTTCGGACGATGATTCTTCGGCTTTGCCGTCCGTGTTTTCCTCCTTCTTGGAAGGCTCCTTTTTCTTCACAACGGCATCACGCTGGGTCATCATCGCGTCGGTCTTGTAGGATTCCACAAGGAAAATCCAAGGAGTCAGCTTTGAGCGCAGACTGGTTGTCTCCTCCTCTAACCTTCTGCGTTCCTCGGCGGCTTTGGCGACCTCATTTGTGTCCGATGCGGCAACGACATTCGTGTCAGCAGGCTTGAGAGCCACATCAAATCTCACATACCGCTCAGTCCTGTTTGTGGGTGACGCTCCGACGCGAGCCATGAACACCTGACCTTTTTTCGTAGTCGCTTCAAAAACGGTGGGCTTGTCCAGGCCTGTTTCCGAGTCTGGGAGTGAAGGGTCAGCTATGTCCGCGAACCGGAGATAGGACAGGGCCGATTCCAGGCTGTAAAGTTTTGTTGTGTCGGTTTCCTCATCCGGGGCGAGACCTTCAACCGCAAGGCTGCTGCCTTCGGTTGCTCTGGAAAGTCTCAGTTCCGGCTTGTCTGGATGCCTGATAGAGATGGACTGAACGTCCGATCCGCTTACGTTAAGAATCTCCGTTTCCAACCAGTCCCTGATTTGAGGGGTAATATCGGAAAGGGTATCCGACACAAGGTACACCGTCTTGCCTTTGTCAGGAGACACGTACCTGCCGTCCGGATATCCGCCGCCGTAAGGGAAATCAGACCGCGGCGTTGGCTTTCGCTCACGGGTTTCGCCAAGCAGCAGCGATGCTATCTCCCTGTTGCCGCTCCCTGAGAGAGTGACCAGCGTGCCCGCTCGGTCGGTCGGCGTGCTGGAACCAGGCGGCGAAAGCTTGAGTTTGCTTTTCTGCTTCTCATCAAGCAACACCACCTGGCCGATCTTCAACTCCGAAATTTTAACAAGCGAGTCCCGTATCTTTCCGAAATCCGCCGGATATGAATATTTGTCCGGCGCAACCCATGAGTCGCTCACTTTTGCGAGCGTGGCCGTGGAAGAAGCCGACTGGATCGTCACGGCCTCTATATCGTTGAGCGCAATATCCTTGAAAATCAGTTTCCCAACCTGGCTTTGAGCGGTATTCCGTTTTGCGGGCGATGTCCACACCGCCAGTCCTATGACCACAACTGCCACGACAATAAGAGTAATAAGCGTGTTCTTCTTCATTGCCTGTTATCCCTCCTGGTCAGCGTCTTCAGAGAACGCCGTCGCATCCAGAATCCGATCCCGCCTAGCACTACCAGCGCCGGCATGGCGGCGATATTGACAGTCTTGACAATCATTCCCAGCCTCTCGATGTCCTGGCGCAGATTCTTGCGGACCATCTTGAGATCCTGTTTGATTTGGAACTCCTGTTCTCGGAAAGACTCGATGGCCTTCTTCTGCTGCTCCGATAGTATGAACCTCTGCTTGGGGTCCTTGTCAGTCTGCAGTTCACGCAGCCTGCTCTGAGTTTCCTGCAGCCGTGCCTCCAGCTCCTTCTCCTTGGCTTGCCACTGGAGCATAGCCTTTTCCTGACGCTTGAGCACCACCTCAAACGGCCTCGCAAATCTCCCTCTGGATCGTATTCCGACCAGATCGGCTGATCCTGCCGCCTGTTCGAGAGCGTTAGCGAAGAATATTGCGTTGTCGTTGAGAGGCTGAAAGGCCCTGGCGCCAAGGAAGTTAATTTCCTGCACGCAGAACCTGTCATAAATCATATCAACATCTGCAATCAGTATGACTGTGCTCCGACCCTCTTTCAGAGACTCCTCTTCCGAGGAGGAAGGAGGCTGATTGGTGTCGGAGCCGGAAACATCCTTCGGCGCCCCTTCGGGGAATGCTGTCTTGAATGTGCCGGTCAGGCGCACAGCGAGCGCAAGGGGAACTCCACCGCTCCGGAACTCGCTGCGGACTGTTGAAGCGCCAAGCTGGGCCGAGAACGAGTTCACGAGGCATGCACTCTCCGATGACATTACAAGGGGCGTCACCGTCAATTCCTTGGTGCTCTCCGCCGTAAAAGCGCCAGCGTATGGAAGCATGATGGATTCGATGCCGCTGGTGAGAATGTCTCTGGCGCTGGTATTGGAACGGCTCAACGAGAGCCACACCGGGCTTTCCTCTACTCTTCCACCATCACCCATCCTCACTCGTGAAATGGCGCGCATGTCTGCGACGACTTTGTTTTCATCGTAGGTAACGCCCCACGCAGAGAGAAGCTTTGCGAGATTGGACGAAGTTCTGGACATCCCGAAAGGATTTGCCCCGCCACTTGTTTCCATGTCCGCCACAGAGAGCGGGTCCAACAGGGCCATGAGCTGGCCGCCCCGAAGCACAAACTGATCTATTGCATACAGCGTCTTATCGGAAAGATCCTTGGGATGGATCAGGAGAAGGGTCTTTATGTCGTCGTCTATACGTTCAACGGACGTCTGCAATTCCCGGAAGGTGTAATCATCTCGCAGATCCTGAAATATCAGCCAAGGCGGCTGGGAGGCCGGCCTGGGCTGGCCCGGCATTGGGAATGGAGGAGTTCTTGTTCCCAGCACTTGGAGGCTGCTGATCACTCCCACCACCGGCTTCTCAGGATGGCACACTCTGTAGATGAGCCGGGTTATGGTGTATTCAAGAAGCTCCTCCGCCTGAGGGTCAAAGGCAGGTATGGCGGCCTCTGCATCGCCCATCTGAGCGACAAGCCCGAAATAAACAGGGGGCCCGAAAATATCCATTGGCTGGCCGCTGATGCCGTACTTCTGGGCCCATTCCTCAGCGTCGGAATCGGGCACCGGATCATACTTTTCAAGCGCAATACGGCCGTTTGAAGCCACGACATATTCCTTCAGAAGGTCTTCGACCTGCCGCGCGTAGTTTTTTAGCACGGGCGGCATGGCCGGAGAACTCGAGCTGACGAACAGTTTGAGCGTCAGCGGCTGCTCCAGCTTTGCCAGAATGGATCTGGAACCTTGCGACAGAGTGTAGAGCTTTTCGCCGGTAAGATCAGCCCGCACACGCACCCTTCCGAGGATGACGTTCACGGCGATGATTATCGCAAAAAGAATCAGCAAGCCAGCGATGCCGCCGCTTGTCTTCCAGAACGATTTTGACATTGTTCTGCTCATCTTGTCCTCCCTGCCAGTTTCGCCGCGGCTACGCGGATTTTCGGTTTTCCACAACAATATGAGTCGCGAAGAGCATGAACACTATGATGCTCGTGTAATACGCGATGTCTCTGAGGTCAACCACGCCCCGGCGCAGGGCCTCAAAGTGGGGGATGAAACTGAACGCCGCAACAGTGTCCACCAGCCACGCCGGTGCCCACTTGGAGAAAAAGCCGGTAATCGGCTCCCATCCGGCCAGTAGCAGCACCAGGCAAATTGTGAAAGAGATAACATAGCTGATGACCTGACTGCGCGTCATCGAGGATGTCAGCATGCCAATGGCCGCGCAGGCTCCGGCGAGCATCAGTGTTCCCACATATCCGCCGATCACGGCGCCCATGTCAGGATCGCCCAGAATCGCCACAGTGACAACCACCGGAAATGTGAGCGCAATCGCGATTGCCATGAACAGCCATGAGGCAAGAAACTTGCCAAGCAAAGCCTCTGCAAGAGTTATGGGCATGGTCAGCAGCAGCTCGATGGTGCCGGTGTCCCGCTCCTCTGCCCACAGCCCCATGGTGGCTGCGGGAACGAGAATCAGGAACACCCACGGGTACCAGAAGAAAAACGGCTGCAAATCGGCCATGTTGCGCTCGTACAACCTGCTTACGGAGAACGTAAGAAACCCGATCAGCAGCAGGAAGAAAACCATGAACACATAGGCAACCGGCGATTCGAAATACGACATCAACTCCCGCTTCAGAACCACAAACACATTGCGAACCCTAGGCATTGACCTTCTCCTCCTTTCCGAGGGTCAGTTCACGAAAGACCTCATCAAGCCGTCCTGACGGGCTGCGCGAACGCAGTTCGTCGGGCGTGCCGTTGAACACAATGGAGCCGTTGCTGATGATAATGGCCCTTGTGCAGACCGCGTCCATTTCTTCGAGTATGTGAGTCGAAATGATTATGCTCTTTTGCGCCGCCATCTGCTTGATCATCATGCGCACAACGTGCTTCTGATTCGGATCCAGGCCGTCGGTGGGTTCGTCCATGATGAGCACAGGCGGATCGTGCAATATCGCTTGAGCAAAACATACACGCTGGCGATATCCCTTTGAAAGCGTGCCGATTGACTGGTAACGGACGCTTTCAAGGTGACATTTCCTGATCGCGGATTCGACCCTCTCTTTCTTTTCCGCACCTTTGAATCCGCGAATTTCCGCTATGAAAGACAGAAAGTTTGCCACAAGCATTGAATCGTAAACAGGCGCGTTTTCCGGAAGGTATCCGAACATGCGCTTGGCTTCCACGGGCTGTTCCACCACGTCGTGCCCGCAAATGACAGCCGTGCCGGAAGTGGGCGGAAGAAAGCCGACGATCATCCGCATTGTTGTGGTCTTGCCCGCGCCATTAGGGCCGAGAAATCCCAACACTTCACCCTTTTCGACCTTGAAAGAAACTCCTTTCACAGCCGTGAAGGGCCCGAAGTTTTTCACCAGATTCCTGACCTCGATCATGGTCTTCCCCCTTTCACCCTCCGAGCTTGCTCATTTTCCCGCCGGAGACGCCGCTGCAACGGTGGCAAGCGGCCGTAGTTGTCTGCCAGGGACGCCTGGCTCGGCGGCGCTGGCAATGGAATTGACACAAATATCAGTACGCATAGGCATTTTCAAGAAATACCTCACCTTTCAGCCGTCGCTTGATCCAGAACATACACTTGGCCGGTTGATAACTGACCGGAAACCTGCTTTGGCACGACTATCTTCAGCATGCCGTTGGACAGCGATGCATAGACCATTTCTGCTCCGTAGACGGGCCCTGGCAACCAGATCCTTCTGTCAAGTCTGAGATGGCTGCGGCCTCCTTTATCAGTGCCGCCAGGGGTGTACCTAACCTGAAGAAGCCTGCCGTCAAGCCCCACGTGAACATCTGAGGCCGACGCGCCCGGCATGTCGAAAATAACTACATAGCTTCGGCCATCATCTCGCATGTCCATGGCAGGGGTCTCTCTGATGGTTGTCCAAGCCCTGTCCATGTCAACCACGCTTTCAAGCCTCTCAAATTCGTCGGCCATCCTGCTCAACATGCTCTCGAATGCACGCCCGGACGCGAAAATTTCCCGGAAGTCTTCTACTTGTGCCTCGTAATGCGCCATAACTGTCGAACCGGCTGAACGCGAAGGGGCGCGAAAAGGAGACGTCAAAGAAGTTTGCTCCCGCATGTTACTTAGCTCACGTTCGTCCATAAGCGCAGGAATCAAGGCAATCAGGCGGTCAACCTTTTGCTGCTGAGACAACATTTGCGTGCGCAAGAAAGCCACTGATCTCAGCAGCAACGCCTGTGAGACCACAACACCCAGAGCAATGGCCACCGCCACCCCTGGCCAGAAGTAACGTGACCACGCTTTGCCTGTTCTATAGCCTTCGGTTGCAGCCATAGCCTTTAGAAAATAAGACAGCGGGCGCCAGATAGCAACGCCTGTGCCAATGTGATTGCAGACCGGAGATTCGAATGGACAGTTGGGATATTTAATGAAAAAATGTGTACAAAAGTTGGCAGAACACTTTTGCGTAAAGAACCTTGCATTGCTGATACATGCGCCATATTGTTACTTTGCTGCGACAAATTGTTGCACAAATGGCTGGGAAATAGTATTTCCAGACACGTACAAAAAGAAGTGCAAACTGATTAAGGACTCGTTCAGAAACGGCAGTTCAATGCGGCATGCTTGCTGCTGGCTCCTGCTCAGATGACACGTTGGTTGGGGCATGATCTAAAAAAAAATAGCCATTTCCACGTTCCGCTCACCGTACTGACAGTCGCACTCGTGATAGGGATGGCAGCATTGGCAGGCGGGTTCCTGTGGGCGTTTCACAGAATTCATGGCCAGATGGCTCATGAAACGGCCGCTTTGTCAGTGCTGCAACGAGGGCGCAACGTCGCAAATCAGCTTGCCGCTGAAAAAGCCATTGAGTCGGGCCTCAAATCCGAGGACGACTGGCGCGATTTTGCAACAGCGGTGCGGCGCATTGCCGGAATCGAACAGGAACTTCAATACGTTTCGGTGTTAGAGGATGATGTTACCCTGTTTCACGAGCAGATAAAAAAGCCAGGAACCCACGCCGCCGGAGGTTCCGCAGGAGTCCCAAGCAGAAGCATCATCGTCGGGCGCAAGCTGCTCCGCTCGGGCGACACAAACATCCCAATCCTCGTCTTCACGACATCCTGCCGCACGAAGGATGGCCGGGAACGCCTGGTGGAGGTCGGTCTCAGGCGCGATGCGGTTGGCGAGCAGGAAAGCGCCGCTGTGACTGCCCTGCGTTCGATGTTCAGGCTCTCATTTCTGACAGTCTTGGCCGCTTTTGCCATAAGCACAGCTTTGATCGTGTGGTTGATGAAGCGAGAAGCCCACCGCGAAAAGCGACGAAGAGAAGAGGAGCACTTCGCATTTGCGGGCATGATTGCCAATGGAATCGTTCATGACTTCCGCAATCCGATGTCCTCTCTGAAACTGGACGCCCAAATGCTGCGCCGCGAAGTACAGAAGGGATCGTCATCAAGGAGCGATCGGATCGCAGATCTGACTGAACACATATGCGCGACCACCGACAGAATGGAAAAGGTGTTTCAGGAGTTTCTACTGCTTTCCAGGCCTGCGGCCGAGTCACCTGAAAACGTGGATGTTAGGCAATGCGTAAGAGATGTCCTGAACCTCCTCGCTCCCCGCTTTGAGAATGCGGGCGTTAAGGCCATTCTCGAGGCGCCGGATAAACCCGTTCCTGTCAAGGCAACAGCAAGCGCTCTCACAAGGGCGCTTCTCAACGTGATTACGAATGCCGAACAGTTTTCAAAGGCTGGTGGCACGGTGGTGATAAAGCTGGCGGCAGGCTCAGGCAGGGCAGAAATCAATGTCATGGATGACGGCCCCGGCATACCTGATGAAATTCGACCGAAAATCTTCGACATGTTTGTTTCCACCAGACCCGGCGGAATAGGGCTGGGGCTTTTCCT
>CALETX010000052.1 GCA_937920455.1 uncultured bacterium | reverse complement strand
GGTGCACAGTCGACGAGCCTCTCCTTTTCGTAGGACACACTCATGACCCCGCCATCTTCATCCTGGGACCAAGCGGCATTCCCCGCAAAGTGGGACCTCAGGACTTCCTGCTGGAAGATGGAAAACGGTTCCTGGTCAGCGTCGGTTCGGTCGGCCAACCCCGGGACGGTGACGCACGGGCATCCTACTGCATCTTCGATTCAGAACTCAAGGCGGTCTATTGGCGAAGAGTGCCTTTTGACCTGGACGCCTATCGTGAATGTCTTGAGAAAAGCGGCCTCCCTGCAGGCCCCAACGCATTTCTCCGGTATGACCCCCGATCGGACAAACCGCCCCTTCGTCAACTGCTCACATTCTCGCCACCAACGGACAGATCACAAGGCGTCCGCGACGCAATCCTCGTGGCCGATATAAAAGACCTTCAAAAACGTATCTCGAGATGGCGTAGTGTCGCTGCCACCGTATGCCTCATATCACTCCTGGCAGCCGCCATAATCGGCACGTCCATATACCGCCACGCTAACAGAACGCTGATAATAAATGGCATCGAGAAACCTGAAACGATCCTCCCGGCGCAATCGGGCGTCAATCTCCTCGATTGGCCTCCGGCAGAAACAGAAGCCGGTGTGCCAGCACGCGGATGGAAAATATCCATCGGTGACGGACGGAAACAACGCTTCAGCACCGAAAGTATCGCTGGCGAGCCAACCTGGCGTTTCTCGTCGGCAACCGAAAGCGACGAAATCCGCGCAGTATCACGCCGAATCGAAGTCAAAGCAGGCGATAAATATTGCGTCGAGGGACTTTTCCGCAAGCAAGAGGGTTTTTCTGGCAATGTGGCACTTGCCGTGTGGGTCACCCGCAGACAGGACGAAGGCGACGCCATGGAGCAGTTCATTGTCAAAGAACCCGTCCTGCCCAGACGGGAAGGTTGGCTTGCCGCACGCCAAACCTTTACCGTGCCGGCACGCGCATCCGCAATCTGTTGCGAGGTCCGCGGCCGTTTCACCGGCAGCGTCCTTATCCGCAGTCTTTCGCTGGTACGTCAGGATATCCGTCCCTGAGATTGCCCGCGCAAGGTAGCCGTAAGGTTCTGGAAGCGCTACAGCCATATCGCTTGACACTACGCCGATTCGGATCAATAAGTCTGTTCTAAAGGCCGTAACCGGCACATGCGTAATACATGGACACGCTGTTCATAACCGACCTCAGACTCAAACTCATCGTGGGAACCAGGCCGCTGGAACGCAAGAAACCCCAAACCATTCTGATAGGCGTGAAAATGACATGCGATCTCTCCAAGGCCGGCAGGACAGACAGACTTGCCGATACGATCAATTACAATGACCTCGCAAAGAAGATAAGGGCAAGATTTCATGACGCGTGCACGTGCCTTATCGAAAAAATTGCCGACGAAACGGCCCGGATATGCCTGACTGACCCCCGTGTCAAATCAGTGACAGTATCTGTCGTTAAGCCGGCCGCACTGCCTTTTGCGCGCAACGCTGGCGTCTGCATCACCAGACGCCGCATCCGCCAATGAAAACCGGCGATGCTTGCCATCTTGTCGGAATCGGCGGCTCAGGAATGAGCGCACTCGCGCAGGTGCTCATCGCCCGCGGGATCAGCGTCACCGGCTCGGACCGATTCCACGATCAAGGCGAAGACACCGAGACAATCCGCACGCTGATGAAGGCCGGCGTTGTCATGCTTCCACAGGATGGAAGCGGTGTTCGTTCAAGAGTTTCCGCAGTCATCGTGAGCACGGCTATTGAAGACGATAATCCCGACATCAAGCGGGCAAAGGTCCTCGGCCTGCCCATCGTACACAGAGCCGATGCGCTTGCCGACCTGATGTCCGAAGGCGAATCTGTGGCAGTCACCGGAACCTGTGGGAAAAGCACCGTCACGGCCATGATCGGATGGATTCTCGATCATGCAGGCATGAACCCTACAGTCGTCAACGGCGCGGCCTTGATCGGATGGGACAATGAAAAGGCAGTCGGCAATGCCTTAGTTGGCAGCTCCGAACTCTGGATTGCAGAGGCTGACGAGAGCGACCGTTCATTGCTCAGGATGAGACCGGATTGGGCTGTAATTACCAATGCTGCCGCCGACCATTTCAGCGAGGAAGAAAGCCGTGATCTTTTTTGCGCCTTCAGCGCCCTTGTTCGCAAAGGCGTTGTGAGCGGCCTTTTCGACAAGAATTTTTTTGACGGTTTTGATCCGCGAGTGACACCCCAAGGCTCCACATTCGAGATGGATGGGACCGTTTTCAGTATTCCCATTCCCGGAATGCACAACGCCGAAAACGCATGGCATGCCGTTGCCATGTGCCGAAGGCTGGGCGTAACCCCTGCAGCCGCCGCGGAGGCGCTTCAGAAATTCCCAGGCCTACGCCGCAGACTTGAGAAGATCGGCAGCAGCAGGGGAGTGACAGTTTTCGACGACTATGCCCACAACCCTTCCAAAATCCGGGCCGCTTGGTATGCCATCGCCGCAAACGCTCATCGCGTTCTGGGTGTCTGGCGACCTCACGGATTCAAGCCATTGAGATTGATGATGGATGATCTGGAGTCAACCTTTGCCGACCTCTGCCGCTCCGGCGGCAGGATATTCATCATGCCAGTTTTTGACGCCGGCGGCACTGCCGACAGAAGCGTTAATTCGGATGTCTTGGTCGAGAGGCTCCGCAAACGCGGAACAGCGGCGGATTTCGTTGCCAACAGAGAAGAAGCGGTTCGCTGCGTCTGCGACGCTTCGCGCAAGGGCGATATCGTGCTCGTCATGGGCGCGCGTGATCCAGACCTGCCGAATCTCTGCAGGGACATTGTGGCAGGGTTGGAACGCCGGCCGTCATGAGCATCAACCGCAAGGCCTTTCACATCTTTCCATGCGCGTCAGACACGCATGCGACGGCTATGAGCAGTCCTGTAAAAAGATGAGTAACAATCCTCAGCAGGATTGACAGCCGAAAACGGCGCGGCCCGGCGATTCCTTTCGCAGCAAGAATCACCGCTGGAATCGCGCCAATTAGCGTTACAAAGGCAGTCAAGGAGCGCAGCGGATATACGCCAATATCTTGCCTGCAGGTTTGACAGTCAAATTCGGAGGGTACCGGCTGAATTTTCATACATCCGCAAGCGTTCCAGGAAAGCCCTGCTTATTTGGATCCTGCCGGTCAAGCAGGCGAAGAGACATCACCACGAGAGTTCTTAAAAGCGGCACTGACTGCCAGCCGGCTTGACCTGCGGCCACTGAAAAGCGCAAGATCACCGCCAAATGACTCGCCAAAAGGAAAAATCTCGCCTGTCGCGCCGCAGGCAGGCAATACTGTGGCGAAAGTTGCTCCGCCTCACCCGCGGGCGGGTCCCTTTACTTCGCGCCTTGGAAATAGCGGGCGAAGAGGAAACAGACATATCTCTGAAAAATGTTCTGCATGACCTGAAACGGAACGTGGAGCAAGGCGCGACGTTGGCCGAAGCAGTCGCCAGGCATCCCACGGTTTTTTCCCTCTCCATACGCGAACTCATCAGAGCCGCTGAGAAAACAGGCGCATGGGAGGAAGTGCTGGAGGAGATGGCAGCCGGCCTGGAAGAGGGCACGTTCGATTAGGCACACTCATGGTTGCCGGCAATTTGTGACTCACCCGGCGCGCGATAGAATGAAACGCTCAGCTTCGGATATCACTGCGGCAATTTCCGGCATTGCCGGCAGAAAACGCCGGGCGTCATCAACAAAACCTCTCTCAGCGAACCTTCTCAATGTTGCAGCATGATTCATGTCGTAGATCCACGAAAGCTGCAGCAGAATGAAGTCGGCGAGAGAATGCGCGTTCTGATAGGATGCTCCACGGGTTTCAAGTATCTCCCGAACAAGAACAGGGTTCACCGGACCGTTCAGATCTA
>CALETX010000051.1 GCA_937920455.1 uncultured bacterium | reverse complement strand
AGAGGATGTATCAGTGGGCGGTAAACGCGGTCCTGTTTTTGTACACTCATTAGAAGGCATGAAGGCGAATACGGTTTTTATAGGCTGTATTTTAGGGTGCTGCGTCTGGGTGGCGGCATGCTGGAGCGTGGAGCTAGAGTTTCGTCTGGTTCCGTATGACAGCCCTGACCAGACGGTTGACGCACTTGAGAAAGAGAATCCGATTCTGCAACCGGTTCAGACTGAGCATGGAGTCGAGATGCAGAAGGTTGGGGTGGCTTCAGTTTGCTGGGCGAGGAACATTCTGTTGGACGGCAAGCCGCTTTTTGAACGCTATCACGAGGGCAAGTACGTTGATAGACTGCCACGGGCCAAGGTTGACGTTGCGCCGGGGCGGCACGTCATCTGGCCGGGCAACCATTCATTAAATGTACAGTCTGACGGTTCGGCCGTTGCGGAGGGCCCATGGCTGGCTGTGACAGAGCGGGTGGTGCTGATCAAGGCCTATCCAGTGACTGTCAGAGCTTTTGTTGCCAATCCGGACGAATGCGATCTGCCGCCTGTAATGCGTGATGCGCCGCTTCCAGACATTGCGGTGCGGGACGCTGAGGATGTTCGCCTGCTGGAAGAGGCAAGGCATGAGGGCCGCTCGCCATCCTCTGCACAAGTGAGGGAACTCTTGCCTGTATTCAGCCGATTCGCTCCTTTGACCATATGGCTGCCCGCACACACTAACGGCCTGGGCTATGAGATCTATCCCTTGGGTATTACATTCCATCTGACCGGCGAGGGCATACGCGCCGGCGCTGGTGGCGGTGAACCGCTTATGAAGGGCATCGTAGCGGACAAGTGGAGGATAGCAATCCCACTGTACAGTTTTCCCGCTGTCGGTGACTCTGGGGGTTCGGTCATCGTCGTTGGGGTTGAGAGTATTCGATGGAATGAGAACGAGGGCGGGATGCTCAAACAAACGCGATGGTATCCCCGCAGGCGTGGCTTCGAAGTGAGGGTCAGCCAAGAGGGGCCAGCGATGTGGGTGAATGGCGACATGACCTTATTCCCCATCAAGACCGTGCGAGCGGAGATTCCAGATCGGGCGTCTAGAGCGCAGCGGGGGTTGATTATTGAGTTGCCGACCCGGCACTTCAAACCGGGCGAGACAGTGGAAGCGCAGATTCAGGGTGTTGATCCTGGAGTACCTCCAGATTTTCGCCGGTCACAGACGAATGGCGTTCCGATTGGAGAGATAACGAATCGGCTTGCGGACGCTAAGCCGATTGCGGCGCTAAAGGCGTTTGATTCAACAGTCTGGAAGCCAATCGCTGTTTCCGTGGGGACAGGAGGGCTTGTGAGGGTTTTGATTCCCTCCGACATTCCCGACGGTCTCTACACCCTGCGCGCTGGACTTGATCCCGGGGAAAAATCCGGACGTCCGATTGTGGCGGACACGTGGGTTACTCTTTCGGCTTCAAGAGAAGCTGCGGTGGGGACGTTTACGCCGAGAGGTCGGGACGCTTTCTATTGTGGCGAGCCGATCATATTCGGAGTTGGCATCATTGCCATTACGAAGGGGATCGGTGCGGGCGCAACGTTGAAAGCGACACTTGTTGACGCGGGGGGAAAGCGTTTTGTCCTGAGCGACAGCAGGATCGGAGAAGCTGTCGCCGCTGGCCAGAGAACGACGCGGCTGTTCAAGCTTGACGGCGCGGCCACGCTGGCGCTTGCGCCTGGCCGTTATAAGATCGAAACCTCTCTGGATAACGTGAAGGGGCGGTCGTTCGAGTTTGATCTGGTTGATCCGGAGCCTGCAACTCATTTCGCAAACGTAATGATCGGCAAGTACTCAGAATACGGGAACCGCTATTCGGCAATACTGAAAAGTGGACGAGGTGCTGAAGAGATGGTTGTGGAACTTGTTGAGCAGGGTTGCAATGGGTTTATGGGTATGTCCTATGATATGAACCGGGTTATCAGGCCAGATGCGATCATCGAGCAGGTTGTGCGTGAGCGCCCCGAGTTGGGACCATGGGAGGCCTATGCTCGGCCGAGCGGAAGGGACCGTTTCCTGAACGCTTGTGTGCGGCATAATCTGAGATTTTGGGAGAATCTGTTTACATACAATGACACTTCCCTGCCGAGAGGTGATGCGATCCTCAACGCATGCGCGCGGTATGCGACGCTGGAAGTTCAGTCCATGCGCCATAGCCCGGCGTTGCAGGGTGTGTGCCTGTACGACGAAATCTATTTCAGATCTCTGATAGATCCCTCGCCTGTTGTGGAGGCGTTCGAGCAAGCGATGGAGCTTGGCTATCGGGCGAAGCATCCCGATCTCACCAGCGCCAAGGCGATGAAGGCGATGGATCGCTTTGTCAGCCGGCCATCTGGGCAGCGAAGCCCGAAGGATCTGGAGACGTTTCGAACGTACATGGCATGGGAGGACGAGTGCTGGGCGCTGTGGGTAGGCAGGCTGGTTGACGCGATCAAGCTGGCCATGCCGACATCACGTAATTTTGTGCTCAACCGGTACTGGGGTGGGAACGGCGGGAACATAGCGGCCAATGGCTATGAGCCGCATATTTATCAGGGGCTGGAGATTGCGGCATGCGTCATGTACAAGGACGGAGGTTATGGAGACAGGCCGGTATTCGCTCCCATGCAGGCTGACGTCATGCGCGGAAACGGGACGAAAGAAGTCTGGACGCAGCTTCACAATTTCAATGGCCCTGGCCTATACGGGCATCATCTGCTCAGACAGGCGTTTTTCGGGCTTTCTCAGGGTATATCGGGCTTCACTTACTTCTGCATGAGCGACGATCGCGACGCAATTGAAAACATAGCGGGCGATCTTTGCACGAGGTACGGGGATTTCTTCCTTACCCTTAGGCCGGCATACAAGCAGGTTGCAATCTACTATTCCAGGGCCGCTTCCTATCTAGGCGCGCGTAAACCTAACAGTCTTTCTCATCAGGTGGAGGGGCTTTGGGTGGCATGCGTTCGCGCCGGTTTTCCGGCGGACATTTTGCGAGACGAGGATATTATCGAAGGTCGGGCGATGGAATACAGTGCGCTTTTTGCGCCTGGTTTCGCATACGAGGAGGAATGTCCTCAATCGGCGCTCGACCAACTGCGTCGGTTCGTGGGCGCAAGCAAACATCTGTTCGTAGAGAGGTCAAGTAAGCTGCCGGTTGAGGGCGTGATAAGGCTACAAAGCGAGCTGGACGAATATGATGTCGGAGTGAATGTGTTTCCCAAGTATGTGGATTTCGGAATGGAGGAGGTTTTCGATCAGACCCGAGAAATGACTGTTCTGGTGCGGGAAGCGTTATCGAAGCGAGTCCAGCCGGCAGCGCGGCATAACTTGATGGTGGGGCCGGACTGGCTTGCCTGCGGTGACGGTCAGTAC
>CALETX010000050.1 GCA_937920455.1 uncultured bacterium | reverse complement strand
CTTGCCGAAGAGCTCGTTTGGGGAGTGCGCGAGAGCAATAATGCTTTCGGCGGTCATTCTGACCCGACCTATAAACTCCTTGATCCGGATCTTCCAGCCAGGCAGCCGCGCCTAATGATCTCCGAATATTTTCCAGGCTACGGGCTTGTTATGAGAAGCGGTTTCCCAGAACCTGAGGAGCTGTATCTTCAGATATATGCCGGCGGATTTTCCTGGGGCCATGGCCATAACGACCGAGGTTGCTGGGTGCTCTATGCCATGGGCGCGCCATTGATGATTGATTTTGCCGCAATGTACACCCCCTCAATGCGAGAGGCTTGGCTTCATTCCGGTGGGCTGACTTTTAACCATGATGAGACAGTGAGACGGACATTCGACGACGTTGCGGACGAATGGTGGAGAAAGAGCCCCTCCTACCGCGACCTTGCGGTCGCCCCGTTTACAGTGCTCGAACAAAGGCCGGATCCGGAAAGCGACAGGGACATTGACACATTTGGAGAAATTACGGCCTTTCGAAGCACGCCGGAAGCGGATTATGCGGTCATGCAACGTAGAATACGTTACCTGCATCGGGTGCCTTATGCCCTGCGGGAGCCGCATGGAAGGGACGTATTTGACGATTCTCCCCACGAGGAACTGTTCTTGACCAATGTTATCGAGTGGGCTCGTCATTATGTTTTGGTAAAGGGCAGTGGCGATGATGGGCGTCAGTTTCTCGTGGTTCGGGACGATTTGGAAGGAAACACGGACCTCGAACCGAACCTGAATTTATGGTGCCTGGCCGATCGGCTCGATATTGATGGCCGTTCAGCATTTTGGACGGGCCAGCATGGGATTGACCTTTTTGCCTACGTGGCCGATCCGCCCGACTTCGTTACGTTCACCCGAACGCTCGGTCACGATTGTGGATTCGGGTTCGCGGAAAATTACAGCAAAAAATTCGGAAAACCTTTCAGAGAGGAAATGATACTGCTGCGAGTACAGCAAAAAGGCAGGACGAGTGGCTTCTTCGTAGTGTTAGTGCCTCTTCGCAGAGGAGAAGCGCGTCCGACAGTGGAGCCGCTTGAGGGCGGGCGTGCTGTTCGCGTCGCATTTGAGCGTGGGGCGTATGTGGTTGTTCTACAAAAGAGCCGGGAGCCGATCCATCTGCAGGGACGCAGGATAGCGGCAAGAGCAGCCGTAATGCGTCAGCCGGCAAAAGCGCAGAGTGTATTCTGTGAGCTTGACACGTCGCCATAGGAAAGCACCTCCAAAGTCAGTTGGCATCAAAGGCGCCAGTAGCCGGGACGATGACATTATGAGACTCGTTTTCGCGGATGACGTTGGATCCAATCAGCACGGCCAGGTTGTGCCGAGCGGCGACGTGATGGGGATGCCTTCGCAGTGTTTCCTTGAATTCGCGAAGGGCCAGATCTTTCAGGCCGGCGCATGCAAGAGCGACTCCCAGATTGTAGCGGGAGTCGGCATGAGATGGATCCTTTTTGACCGCCTCTCTGAGCGCTGAGACTGCCTCCGTGTTTCTTCCAAGGGCAACCAGCGCAGCACCAAGGTTGGACATCGCGCCGATATGGTCTGGCCGTAACCTCAATGTTCGGTAATAAAGCCGAACGGCTTCTTCTGCTTCGCCAAGTTGAAGGCGCGTGTTGCCCAGGTTGTACAAAGCCTCATGGAGATCTGGCATCAGAAGCACGGCGCGTTCGAGCGGCCGAACGGCTTCCAGCAGGCGTCCCGCATTGGCAAGCGCCGTCCCAAGATAATAGTGCGGATATGGATCGTCTGGACTCGTCTGTGTCCAGTGTATGAGAAAGGTTATGTTTGTTCGGAAAAACCGCGCCCGTCGCCAGCTTGCTCCGCTCCAGAGAACTATCACGGCCGCCGCAAGTGTCGTTGCTGCAACGCGTAATGTCTGATGTTTTAGAGCTCTGAATGTCTCCAGAGTGACGGCAACAAATCCGGCGAGGGGAAGAAACAGGTATCGCTCGTCGCACCTGGCCTCCTGCCTGATGATGTTGGTGGTGGGAAGCAGCGTAAGAAAAGAGAATACAATCCAGAAGAAGACTCGTCGTTTGGTGGAGATGTCCTGTCGGAGTGCGATAAGAAGGATTCCACACATCACCGAGGCTGCCGCAAGAACGCGGGGCGCCGAGAACCACCCGGAGAAGGTGGGCTCATATTTCAGGTCGAAATACGGCGCAATCGCGGTTTGGATGGCGTAGAGGGCCGACACGCAGATTTCTATCAGAGGACGCTCGGCAGGACGAACGGTATAGCGCCCTTCGAGCGTAACGGAACGCATGGCGAAATATACGGCGCTGATGATTATGAACGGAGCATATCGCAGACTCCATTCCTTCCAACGCCTGGCCGGCGGATCGTCCGAGAGTCCGAGAAAGTCGGCTGCTGCAAAGACAAATGGCAGAACTACCGCTTGCTCGCGCCCCAGGATGGCAACAACAAAGGACAGGAGGGCACTTCCGCGCCAGAAGGGTCCAGCGCGCATGTGTGCGAAGAGTCCGACAAGCATGAAGAGCGCCGGCATAAGGGCTTCTCTTCCCGAAGCAGTTGGATAGACGCATGAAGACGCGGCAGGATGGACGGACCATGCGAGCGACGCAAGAAACGCTGACCATGGATGAAAAGAAAAAGGCTTTGAGATGAGAATGATGAAGAAAACAAGGGCGGCGCCGGCGGCGACAGCCAGGTTGAAAGCGTGATATGGCGCAGGATGGTTTCCAGAAAGGGTTTTCTGGAGTTGAAAAGTCATTTTTACCGCAGGTCGGTAATAAGGCACTGTCGAAAAATGCCGTTCTGCGAAGACTGATACCGCATCGCTAAGGCTTTGGATTGTGGGCGCGTGAACAATGAGTGGGAAATCGTCGTAAATAAAGTCGTTTTCGAAGGAGGGCAGGTAGACCAGACAGACAGCGCAGGCAAGCATGGCCGCAGGCAAGGCAGTTGAATGACGCAGGATGGATGCAATTTTCATCCGGCAACCACCTTGCCAAGCATCGGCCACGAGGTCAAGATGTGAGAGTATGAAAGGAACTGCTGGCGATAATTTGCGTTCGGAGCTGAAACACCGTGATGGGTTCAGTCCGCCAGTTCATATAGTGTATCCACTTGCATCGTACGAAGCCTCAGCATGGGATTCGATTCCGCCCATTCCGTGTCTTGTCACTCAGGACGGCTTTGCATTTGCGAAGCCGGACACTCTCATTCGCCTGGCATGGCGCAATCGCACCTTGTTCGTGGAGGCGAACTGCGTGGCCGATCAAATTGTCTCCCGGCCGGATCTTGCCGCAGACTCTCCTGATTTCTGGATGCAGGATCACATCGAGCTCCGAACAGCGCCGGACCCTGGGCGAGATCTGTTGCAAGTGCAGCTCATCATTGCATCGGACGGACGGTCGGTTCTCGTTTCTGATGGCGGCCGGATGACGAGACATAGAGTTGTGACAAGAGCAGAAACGCGTCGTCTGGCTGAGGGTATGTGGGAGTGGCGGATATCGGCTGAGGTGCCGTTCGATTTGGTGGGTCTTGGAATGAACGCGTCACGTTCCAGGTGCTTTCGAGGGCTAATAGCACGCGTCCGGTGGAAGGGAGAATCTTATGAGACGGCATGCACAACCGCTTGTGAACTCGGTTTTGCGCAAGCTGAAAGATTTGGAGAGTTCAGGTTATCTGAGAATTCGCCAGCAGTACGGTTGGCGAAAGTCGGGCCGCGAAGGATTGTGTTGATTCACAGGGGCGGCGAGGGGGTGACCGGGTTGCTGGAGGTTGCAAGGATATGTACTGATCGTGAAGAGACATATTTTCGAAGTGTACTGCATGTCGAGAAGGGTGGGAAAACGGAAATAGCCTGGACCGCGCCATTGGAATGGCCTGCTTTCACCTGCTTGAAATTTGTGTGGAGATGCGAGGGGATGGAGACGGAACTTGGGCGTTGCACATTTCGCGGAGAGCCAGAGCAACCTGAGGCAGGGTGGAGCAGAGCAATGTCTCGCCCATATCTGCTTTTCGGCGAGAAAGAGCTTTCCGCAATTCGTTCAAAACTGGCGCTTTCTCCGTTCAGGGAAATGCTTGAGGAAGAGCAGGCCGGCTTTGATAGTGATTTTTCAGGAGGAATGGATGATGCACCCGAGGCGTCATTTGACATAACGCCGAACTGCATGAATTGGTTTCGGGTTGCGCGAGAAACAATGCTCAGGGATGGAGAAGGCGCTCGTAATCCGGCTGCCAGGCGGCTTTGGGATGCGCAGTCGAAGCTGGCAAAGGAGGCATGGCGTGTTGTCGCAAGGGAGATCAGCCCATCGAGGGAGACTGTTTCGCTCCTGATTAAGGAATTTAACGGGCTGCTCAGGATGCGGAATCTCTACGACCCCAGAGCGTTCGAGCGGGTGCGTTTGCCTGCCGAGGGTCGCGCCATGCTTGCGAGGGGCATTGACAATCTGAGCGAGAAAGAACTTGTAAGGTTCAATCGGATTTTGATGCAGAGTTCTATAGAGTGCATGCATCCTTTCCGAATGGATCTTGTAATGAAAGTCGGACGGCTCTTTGAAAGGTGGCTTGTAACGGACGATAAAGGCTTGATTGACAGGGCTACTTTATGCGTAAAGGGGGCTGTTGCACTCACGATTCCTGGGCACGAGACACATCTGCACGAGGGGATGGCCAGTGCTGCACTAGCCCTGGCTTACGACGCTTTTCACTCGATGATGACAGATGTAGAGCGCGAAATGTGGGTGCGACTCATGCGACGGTTTCTGGATCTTTATCTGGAGACGGCACGACGACGCAGCTGGACAGTCACAACGATCGCAAATGCCAATCCTGTTGGAAATGCGGGCGGTGGTCTTCTGGCTCTGGCGCTGTGGAAAGAATGTCCGGAGCAGGCCAAGGATGCCTTGTATTACGCGCGTGTTTTTATCCGCAAATGGCTGAACTGGTGTAACGGGCCCGATGGCGGCAACACAGAAGGCGCCCAGTATTGGACCTATGGAACCGAACATTTCTTGCGTTTTGCCGTGGCTTTCGAGCGCTTTTCCGGCCATGGGGACGGATTGCTCTGGCATTCAGCCATTCCTAACATGATGAATATGGTGAGGGTGGGATTATGTAATGACGGAGCTCTTCATGGCGTGAACGACACAATTCCAATGCCCGTTGGCGGGCATCTGGGGTGGTTTGTCGCAGGCCGTTACGGAGATGCCCTTGGTTTATGGTACGGAGATCACGCATGGCGATGGTACAGGGATCGCCAGCGGAGAGGTTTGGAGACTCCCTACCGGCCAACTCTGGCGGACGCGCTTCTTTACAGACCCGCGGTCCCTGAGATGAAAAAGCAACCGGATTTGCCACTTTGTTACCGGCTGTCCAGCATCGAATATACCATTCTGCGTTCGAGTTCGAAGTTCGATTGCGTATGGACCGCAGGGTTGAAAGGGAGCCGTCCACCATACACCCACCATAATCAGCCGGACACCGGAAGTATGTATCTGGATTTGCGTGGCGAAAGACTCCTCCTCGATCCGGGCTACTACAAGGATAATCCTGCTGATCACTGTTTGCCGCTTATTGGCGGGAAGGGGCCTGTCATTCCGAGGGGATTCACCGGCCCTGTTGTGGAATGCGAGGAGCGAGATGATGTGAGGTGGATTGGAGTAGACAGCACTGCCGCGTACAAGTCGGCGGCGCGGAGGGTTGTACGCCGTCTTGCCATGATAGGAGAGAGGGCTGTAGTCCTTATAGACGATATTGACGCTGACGCTGATGTGCTCTGCCTCCTTCAATGTGGCGGCCCTGTGAATGTCGAAGACAATAACCGCCTTATTGTGCAGGGCGAGAAAGCTCGACTTGGGATACGATGCTTTGGCCCAGAATGCTTAATCCACATTAGCGAGGAAAGATCCCTTTGCGATGTTCACTGGGGGTATCGTTTTGCTGAAGCGAGATGGTTTCCGGTAACCGTTGCGTATAGAGCCGACGTCACTCGGCCCTTTGTTGTTATATTTTCGGACGGGACAGAGAGGTCAAATTTTGAGTGTTCTGTTGAGTATCGAGATGGTGAGATACTCCTTTGGATAGAAACCGGGCGCGTGATGAGGCTCGTAAGGGCGCATGCGGGATGGCTGATATGGTGAGTTATGGGGCAGGTGAGGCGTGAGTTGTGTTGACGCCCGGCTGCATATCGTGGAAACATACGTTGGTCAGCGACTGATAGAGGTGACAGCTTAAGATGAAGCGTGTTCATTTGCTGATCAGCGGCAGGGTCCAGGGCGTGTGCTACCGCATGTATGCCTGCGAGCAGGCGGATCGTCTTGGTGTGAAAGGGTGGGTGAGGAATCTTCCGGACGGCAGGGTTGAAGCTGTTGCGGAAGGCTCTGACGAGATGGTGGATGCTTTTGTCGAGTGGTGCAGGCGCGGGCCGCCTCACGCACGGGTCACGAACGTGGTAGTTACTGAGGAAACTACTGGATCCAGCCAGTTCTCTGAATTCAGGGTTATTCACTGAGATGGTCTTCCTGCTGATTGCATCCCTGATATGGGCGCCATCCTTCGGGATCATCAAGTATAACTTGGTGGGAGTTGACGCGAGCCTAATTGCTTTCACGCGACTGGCCGTTTCATTCATTGCCTTTGCGCCTTGGTGCAGGTGGCGTTCTCTCGATACCGGACAAGGCCTGCGGCTTGGGCTTATTGGCGCGGTGCAGTATGGTTTGATGTATATGACTTATACCGCATCTTTCCGTTATCTGCCGGCGTATGTAGTTGCGATATGCACGATATTCACGCCGTTATATGTCACCCTTTTCAACGACCTGTGGTGGCGCAGAGTTCACGCGGCTTTTTGGCTTGCCGCTGCGCTTGCAGTTGTCGGGACAGGAGCGATTGTCTGGCAGGGTTCATGGGCGGAGACGAGGATGAGCATTCCAGGAATTCTCCTCGTACAGGTATCGAATGCCTGTTTTGCTGCCGGTCAATTGGCCTATCGCAGGACGATGGGTGGCCGCGGCTGGAGGGATGAGCTTGAATGCTTTGCTCCTCTTTATCTCGGAGGCGCCCTTGCATGTTTGCCTTTCGCAGTTGCTTCGACCCATGTCTTCAAGTCGTCCTTGAGCGTAGAGAATGGAGTTTCTCTGCTGTACCTCGGCCTTGCGCCCAGCGCCGTGGGATTTTTCCTCTGGAATCTAGGCGCGGCCCGCGTGAATGCAGGCATTCTTGCCGTGATGAACAACGCAAAGATTCCGCTTGCTGTTATTGTGTCGTTCGCGCTTTTTGGAGAAAAGGCACAGAGTCCAAGCCGTCTTGCAGTTGGCATTGCAATTATTGCGGCGGCTGTGGGATTGAACCAGTTTTTCAGGAAACAGACCGATAAGAGTAGTGCTGACAGGATTGTCTAACCAAACGAAAATTTGTATTTTGTCAGCCCAAGTTCATCGCGCATTTGAATCATTTGCTTCTGGACTTCCCTGCCGATTGGTATTCCGGTCTTGCTGCGTTCGAGCCAAGCGAGATGTTCCTTCTCGCCGCAGGTATAGATGCGATCGCAGCCTGGCGCTTTGCGAGATGCGCGCAGTTGCCGCAGAATATCGCCTGTGGTCTTCTTGAACCTTTGCAAACTGGTGAAGAACGAGATGTTTATCGCGAGGAAGAAGTGGCCAAGCCTATACGGCACCTTGCGGCCG
>CALETX010000049.1 GCA_937920455.1 uncultured bacterium | reverse complement strand
CAAAGGTTCTGAATGAGACTGCCCCAAAGGCGATGGCTCTTGTCCGGGAGAAGGGAGTGGCGCTGAGAGTTGTACATCTTGCCGGCTCAGCATGGGCGGACAAGGTTCGCGATGCATATAAGGCATTGAACGTTCCAGCGGAAGTACATGGTTTCCTGAAAGACATGCGATTGGTCTATGCACGCGCAGGTCTTGCGGTGGCGAGGGCTGGGGCTGGGACATGCAGCGAGCTTGCGATGGCGGGGGTGCCGGCGCTGCTTGTGCCGCTTCCGTGGGCCGCGAGGGATCATCAGACTGCAAATGCCAGGGCGATGGCGGAGGCCGGCGCGGCTGATATTATGCCGCAGTCGCTGCTGACAGAACACAGACTTGCCGAGTACATTGAAAACTCATATAAGAATCAGGCCAAACTTCAAAGTATGAGCGCTGCCATGAAGCGCCTGGCTGTGTACGGCGCTGCGCAAAAGATAGCGGAGCTTGTGGAAAGCATTGGCGGCGGTGAGAGCAGAGGGAGGGTGTGACATGCCGATGTATGAGTTCTACTGCGCGGACTGTCATACGATATTCACTTTTTTTTCTCGAAAGGTTAACACTGCGGCTCGTCCTTCATGTCCCAAATGCGGGCGACCAAGGCTTGATCGGCAAATTTCTCAATTCGCTGTAACCGGTCGAGCAGGAGATGAAGGCGAAGGCGCGCCGGATTTGCCGGTGAGCGAGGCCAGGATGGAGCGGGCCATTCAAGAGCTTGCGAAAGAAGCCGAGAATATAAGGGATGATGATCCGCGCCAGGCGGCTCGGCTGATGAGAAAATTCACTTCAATGACCGGTATGGAATTGGGCAAAGGCATGACTGAGGCACTCGAGCGGATGGAGAGCGGGGAGGACCCTGAGAAGATCGAGGAAGAAATGGGCGAATTGCTCGAAACAGAGGATCCGTTTATCATGCAGGGGGGTGCTTCGCGGAGAAAGAGCCGAAAGAGTCCTCCGTACCGTGACACAACTCTTTATGAACTGTGACGAGGCTGATACCGTCAAAGACTCACAACCTGGGTTTACGCTCTGTTCGCATTGCCGGCTGGAGGAAGAGTTGCGCGCACTATTCTGACTAAAGGCTCTTTCGGCACGAGCCGAAAAGATGGCAGGGCCGCCGGCAAGAGGCATGTGTTTCCCGCATTGAGAGTGACCGGAAATGAGCTTTCGACTTCGAGCGATCCCTCTGCCACAAAAATAACCGAGAATGTTGTGCCATCATGCATGATAGTAATGCTCCGGTCCAGGAGTATATTGCTCACGCGGAAGAACTGGCATGTCACGATGTCTGCCTCAACCCCCATTGAGGATGATGGTTCAATGATATTCGGAATGCCCACGTTCCATTTGATGGCCTGAATGGCTTTTTCCTGATGGACCTGTCTGGGCTTGCCATCCTGTCCCAACCGGCCCCAGTCGTACAATCGGTATGTTGTGTCGGAGTTTTGCTGGATTTCGAGGAGCATGCATCCCGCGCCGATGGCGTGAACCATGCCGGCAGGGATGAATAGCGATCTGTGAGGAAAAGCCGGAAACATGCCAAGAAGGTCAACAACTGTTCCGTTTACAATGGCCTGCGTGAGCGTTTGAGGTGATGTGTCTTTTTTCAGGCCTGCGTAAATGAGGGAACAAGGCTCGGCTTGGAGAATATACCACATCTCTGTTTTTGGCTCGGCTTTTTGCGCGCGCGCGCAATCGGCGTCAGGATGAACTTGAAGGCTCAGACGTTCCCGAGCGTCAAGTATCTTTACCAGCAGGGGGAATTTTTTGTCATCGAAGTGGTTCCCAATGACTTTTTCGGGAAAAATGGCGCAGAGTTCGTGAAGGGAGATACCTTTAAGCGGACCTGATGCAACCAAGCTCATGCCGTCAGGCCGATCCGAAATTTCCCACGATTCACCGATATCACCGGTTGGAATTTGACGGCCATAGGCGGATGCAAGGCGCCTTCCACCCCAGATGCGATGTTTGTATACCGGCGTGAAAACTAACGGTTGGGGATCAAAATGCATGGCGGAAAATATGCGGCAAGGCATGGCCGACGCAAGGGAAAAGGTTGGGATGGCAATCCCTGTTTGATCTCAGATTTTGCTTTCAGGCCGCAGAGACCTTTACGGCTGCCTGTCAGTTGAGTGGTTCAGAAAATCAAGCCCGTCACAAAAGAAGTGAAAATTCAAATGCGATGCATTTGACTACTGTCGTTCTAATGCATTGATGGCAAACATGGTGCTTTTCACGCATTGGCGATGGCGCTATTTCAACAGCAAAATCAGGGTTCACAAAGGCGGACGCAGAATCGCAGTGTTACAGTGCGGGATTAGCATTTAGGTTGTAAGCAAGCAATGTGTGGGAGCCGATCGAACCATATTCGGACGATACTGATTGACGAAAGGATCATCTCTTGGTAGTGGGATGCTAGGGAATAGGCACTACGGGCGCGATGCGCGAGGCTGAAACAGCATGGCAGCACCAGCGGGCAAGGACAAAGGCGGAAAGTCAAAGGACGAGCTCGAAAGTGAAGTCTTGAGTGCCATAGCGGCCTTCGAGCAGATTCTTGAGGCAATACCCAATGATCGCGCTTCACTGGAAGCCCTTGCCAACACGTATGAGCAGATTGGGGATCACACCAAAGCCAAAGAATATGCCGTGCGTCTGGCCAATGTTCTAATCGAAGAGAATGATATCGAAGCGGCACAGGCTGTGGCGGAGACGCTGAAGCAATACGTGTCGGCAGATCCCTCGGTTCAGGCACTGATAGATCGGATCGGAGCGATGGGAGCGCCTTCGGCAGGCACCAGAGAAGGGGCTGCTGATGGGGCCAGGGCGGAAGCTGCGGCATCTGGGCAGACAGTGGCTCAGAAGGCTGGCGATAAGGGCCGTGCGGCATTCAACATGGCGGAGGAACTGGCCTTTGCCTGGAATCTGCTGGAAGCCAAGGAGATCACTCAGGATGAATATTCCAGCCTTGTCCAGGATCTAACCGAGATGTCTTCGGTTGACAGCGCGACGACTGTTTCAGTGCTTCACGTTCTTGAGGGACGGGCGTTCAAGAGTTTGGATCGGGTTCTGGTATATGTGTCAAAGGAATGCGGCACGCCGGTGATATCCTTGGCATGTTTTGAAATCAAACCGGAGGCTTTTTCGCTTCTGCCCGTGGATTTTATGGTCAAGCGCGGCGCGCTTGTTTTTGAGTTGATAGGCAAGGATGCGCTTGTGGTAGTGATGAATCCTTACGACAGGCAGTTGAGGCGGGACATCGAGGCGCTTACGGGTCGAAAGTGTCATTTCTTTTTGACGTTGCCGTCTGAATTCGACAAGGCTCTGGACGCTGGATTGAAGGGCGGAAACCAGAGCGCAGATAAGGACAAGAAGTAGGATCAGCGCGGTGGCTCTTTAGATTGCAGCGCCTGGCTATTCGCCGGTGGTGCCTCCGATCTTGAGGTAGCGTTTTTCCCCCTCGTATTCGAGATGCACACCCTGCTCGCCTATTGCGGCTATCCTAACTCCTTTGACAATTTCGCCTACAGCGACAACTTCGCCGTTGATTATGGCGGTGCCTTTGCTTCCTCTGCCCACCACACCCGTCAATGTCAGCGCTGGCCACACCACCGGTTTGCGCACGGGTTCAACCTTCGGAGGCTGGGTTGTGGTGGTTGCCGTTGACGTTGTTACTGTCGGTGGTTGTTCAGGAGGAGGCACTACAACCACGACGACCTCGGCGGTTGAGGGAGGTTGTTCCACAGACGTTGGCACGGTTGTTGAAGTTTCCGGCGGAGGAATTGTTGTTGTGGTTGGCGCGTGAGTAAGAGGTGGTGTTGTTGTGGTTGTCACCACAGGCACAGTCGTTGTGGTTGTTGGGGCAGGCGGTGGCGGCGACACTGACTTCCATAGGTAGAAGGCAACCCATACCAATCCGCCGATAATGAGTAATACAAGCGCTGCGACTCCCACCACTGCTGGAACCAATTTGCGTTTGGTCTTTTCATCCTGTTGCGATTCAGAAGGGAGGGGCGGAGGGCTTTGATCGCCTTGGGGCTGCTGTTCCTGTTTGGGCTGAGCGGGTTGTGCTTTTTTCAATGAAAGTTTCTCGCTTCCCTT
>CALETX010000048.1 GCA_937920455.1 uncultured bacterium | reverse complement strand
GACCTTCCAGCTCAGGCAAAGCAGAACCATTCGCCATCGTCTGGCCTTTACCGTCCAGAATATCCACAGCGTTCTGCAAAGTTTCGAGCGAACCAGCCACAACCGCAATTCCGTTGAACGGGAAGGCCACGTAACCAGGCTGGTTTCCCCTGTTCTTGTCCAACCACTTATGGACTGTACGATTACCGTATGTTATGGCCTCGTATCCCTCCCCTGCTTTGAGAAAAGTCTCAACAGCAGAAGCGTCCAGATTGCCCTTCACAATTGCAACGATGTCCTTCGCTCCGGCTTTCATCCCGTAAAGGGTAACCGAACTCAGATCCTTCAAAGGATCGATCCCCAGCATTTTCCTGGCGAGTTCGAGCTTCGCCTGTGCTTGCGGTTCAGAAGCCGATTCGAACAGATATCCGCCTACTTCGCTCTTCGTCAGACGCTCCGCGTCAACATGGACAACCCATCGGGCTGAGGCGGGGACCCACTCTTTCTTCAACCCGCCACCAAAGGCGCCGCAGGTGACGAGCGAAACGACCGCCGTGGCCACAGCCAGCATCCCGGGCATTTTTCGTTCTCTTTTCAATTTGACCTCCTTTTCTCGACGCTGCCTCGCGCCGTCCTGACTCTCATAAACTTATACGCAATCACATGGCGTGATGTTACAACACCACATGAAATCTGCACCTCCCACTCCTATGAAAACTTATTTGACCACAAAGCCGGCCCGGTTACAATCCCACTTTGTGTGTATGTCGCAAATCACATAAGAAGGGAGATAAATATGGCGCTCATAGATTTCGGAGGAGTGAAGGAGAAGGTAGTGACACGCAAAGAGTTTCCCATGAGCAAAGCACGGAAGATTCTCAAGGATGAGACTATTGCCATCTTGGGATATGGCGTACAGGGGCCGGCTCAGGGACTTAACCTGAGGGATAATGGATTCCGCGTTATAATCGGGCAGTCCAAGGAATTTAAAAAAGACTGGGACCGGGCTGTTGCCGACGGCTGGATTCCGAACAAGACTCTCTTTGACCTTCCCGAAGCCGTTCGGCGTGGAACCATCGTTCAGATGTTAGTCTCTGATGCAGCTCAGCGAGTCATTTGGCCTGTAGTGAAGGAAAACCTGAAGGAAAGCGACGCTCTATACTTCTCGCACGGTTTCTCTATTGTTTACAAGGATCAGACCGGCGTCGTCCCACCGCCTTTTGTGGACGTCATAATGGTCGCGCCCAAGGGATCGGGAACGTCCGTAAGGCGCAACTTTCTGTCCGGCGCAGGCATCAACTCGAGTTACGCAGTCGCTCAGGATGCCACAGGAAGGGCAGAGGATCGCTGTCTGGCAATCGGAATCGGCATTGGCTCTGGCTATCTTTTCCCGACAACGTTTGAGCACGAGGTTTACAGCGATCTCACTGGCGAACGAGGGGTGCTGATGGGCGCTCTTGCGGGCATCATGCACGCCCAATATGAGGTCCTGCGTCGCCACGGCCACTCGCCCAGCGAAGCATTCAATGAAACGGTCGAGGAACTGACTCAGAGCCTCATCCGCCTCGTTGATGAAAACGGCATGGACTGGATGTTCAGAAACTGCTCGGCCACGGCCCAGCATGGAGCTTTGAAGTGGAGGCCGATCTTCCAAAAGGTCAACCTTCCGGTTTTCGAGCGTCTGTACAAGTCAGTCAAGTCTGGCAAGGAAACCGCTGAGGTCATACGCGATCTCGGGAAGCCTGACTACAAGGAGTTCCTGGAAAGGAAGCTGGCCGAAATAGGCGACTCCGAGATGTGGCGCGCAGGCCGAGCCGTAAGGGCATTGAGACCGACGGAAAAGGCTAAGACCATAACCAAAGCCACAAAGGGAGTTACAGGCAGGTCAACCAACTGATCCTTGCCATCACCATCGGGCGCGCGGCCTCATAACCGCGCGTCCAAGATGGTCAGCCTTCAGAATCCTGTGTCGCTTCTCGGAGCAGGACTCCGTTCCAGCGGAGGCGCCGCTGAGGAACATCGCAATCCACACCGATCACTGCAATGAACGCGTAGTGTTGGTAATCCACTCGTTTCCAGCGGAGAGATGAACCATAAAGACGATGAAGCACCTCTTCAGCGTTGGACGCCAGCTCTAAAGGCAGAATAAAAGCCATGCCGGGAGACGGCACAAAACGCCGCGGCAACAGAGTTTCCCCGTGTTTCGGATTGAACCGGGGAAATACCGGCGGCCGTCCTTCCTGCCACGGCAGTCTGTTGAGTAAGACAGCGCTGATCCACCCGTCGCAAACAGCGAATGAGCAGCCCCGTTTTTTAAAGTCCTCTGCAAGAGCCGAAACCTCCGCCTCGCCCAGCGGTTCAACATCCTCTCCCCTCTCCTCAAAAATGCACATTTCGTCCACCGCCCACTTCTCCTGCCTGCTTCCGCCGGCAAGAAAAGTCAGCCTGAGCCTGGACGTCCTGACGGGCACAAACCGAATCTCCATGACCGGGTTATAGCCCTCCATATAAACTCTGTTGCCGCTGACATGGGCGTTCGGAATTCTACGTCCAGGCTCTCTCACTGTTTGCCAGTCGCCATCACCGCCCAAAACATCAACCCTGACATCCTCTGGCAACCCCTTGTCAGACATGTCCGGCCCGATCAGATAGATGCTGTTCAGTAAACGCTCCTCCTTCAAATCAACTACCATCCCCTCATCTTCACCAAATCTGCCGCAGATGACACTGTCTGATTTCCTGTCGAAAACTGAATTCGGCCTTCCGGTGGCGTGGCCCATGAGACTTACGCTCAAATTTGTAACAGGAATCAAAGAACGCGGCAGTGGTTTTGTGACAATTGAGTACAAAAGCGATAATGAGCCGACTTCTTTGACCTGATAATCAGCACCGAGGTCTTCCAACGTCTTGCGGATTGCTTGCAGATGTCTCTTCCGACATACGAATGCGACCGACGCATCCGCCTCCGCAGCCTGCGCAGATGGCTGATGGCGCTCATCAAACGTGCTGACAAAATTTATTCGGCCTTTGGCTGCAAAACTGAACATTTGACCCTCATGTCCGAAAATCATCCCACCTATCATTTCGACATTGCGCAGACTGAGATCTTCCGCAGTCTTCGCCAGGGCCATGCGAGTTGACATTGAAGCCGCCCTCTTGGGATAGTTTTCGATTGTTGCCAGAGCATCCTGTCCGGCGACAAGAGCAAGCCATACGCTAAGCAATGCCCATGCGACATTTCTGATGACGACCCGCTGAGAGGCCAAAGGAATTGAGAATACGCTGGCGACAAACATCGTCCACAAAGGAAGAACATGACGCGGCGCCCTGGCAGATGCAAGGGGGTGTGACAGATAAAACACCAGAAACAGACCACAGAAGACGACCGGGAGAGAGAGTCTTATCCTCAAGTCTGGACTGCTTGACGAGAAAGCCCAAATACAGACAGTCACTGCTGCGCACAGCAGTCCTATCGTCATGCATCCTAGAATCCGATGAGCATCGAAATGCCAGAATATGTTCTCTAGCAACGGACGCTCTGCCAGACCCCGCAGACGGGAGAGAACGACGGGTAGGGAAATATTGCAACCAACAGCATGTTGGCCAAGCACCTCTCGCCAATTCAGCAAAAGAGGAGCCGCACCGACAATGGCTCCGATGATCATCCCTGCAAATGGCACCAGCAGCTTCGGATGGCGTCTCTCTTTCGCGAGCCATCCGGCAATAATCAACCATGCCAATCCAACATGCACGCATGCAAGGAAGTCGGTCCACACCGCGAGACCTGAAAACAAACCAATGAAGAACGCAGACAACCACAAAGCCCATCCACGCCAGTTACGCGACCCGACGCACACGGAAAGCCATAAAGTCGCCGTCCCAAAAAATAAAGATCCAGGATAGCCGCCGTACGAACCAACGCAGTACCATAATGTCACCCACGTCGGGACACTCAGCGTCAAGGCGGCTCCGACTCCGGCGGCCAGGCCTAGAAGTTCGTCGAAAAGGAGAAATGTTGCTGCAATCCACCCCAGTGAAAAAAGGATGGGCGAGAGCGTCAGAGTAAACTCGCCTGGCCCGAACACAGCAAAAAGCAACGCCGCGAGGTACGCTTCAAGGCTGCCCATGTAGCTCTGGCCCTCGAAAAACAAATAATGTTCGCCTTGCAGTATACGAAGGCCCATGAGGCCAACAGTGGCTGTGTCAAATGTAGATGCATAAGCGGTCAAGCTGACAACTATGCGAACGCCAAGGCCTATGAGGAGTATGCCGGCCAACAGCAATAGGCGTCGCTTACCAGTGCCGGACAGGAAGCCATACATGAGTCAGATCCACCTTCCACCTCGTATTGTTATTCTTGTCATGCCTTCGGGAAACACTTTTATAAACTTTATACCATACCCAACATCAGCAGGCTCGAGCCGGGCGGGCGGCGAAACTCTGAGCCCCTCTACCCAGTGATAACGAAGGATCACTGGCTGCAAGCCATCCTCTAGCTCAAGTTTGATACAATCCGGAGTTGCCAACACAGTTCCGCTT
>CALETX010000047.1 GCA_937920455.1 uncultured bacterium | reverse complement strand
CACTATTTCCGTGAGGCTCGGCGCAAGGGAAACCACGCGTATCGCATTTGCTTCTGGTCGAACGCGCGACGTGCAGCCGGCAAGTGCAATGGGAAGCGCCAAGACAAAGCATCTGAAAAATCCGGCGATAATGCCCATGGTTCCACGTGCCTTATTCGAACATTGAAAGGCTTGAGTCATGCGGTGATGGTATATCCATATCAAGGGGCGTCAAGGAAGCTTCTTGTCGTGTCGGGTAGCGAACTTGTGGATTTGATGTTTTGGCGTTGACCTTGGAGGAGGTTATGGTTGTAGCTTACGTGTGAATGAAGGGTGACAATAAAACATGTCTGATAACGCGCTGTCTAGCGGTGGGGGCGGTGGCCATTGTCGCATCTAGCGGTTGCCATGGCCGCAGCTCGGCTGTTAGGGAACCACGCCTCTTCGATCTCCGTATGATTGAGTCGCTTGGCAAGCAGATCTATGAACAAGACCGATATGCCGCTGCGGCAACAGAGATTCTGTTTCGGGATGCTGGCACTCCCGAGAGTTTGACCAAAGAGGGATTGACGGCCTGGGTATTTACAGCCACCAGAGAGGGTAGACCTGTTGTTCGTTTTGTTAAAGAGGACGATAAGGGGAACGTGAGACCCGCCTACGATGTCGTTTTCAGAAACTTCCGCGAAGGGGTTTGCGAGAGGCGCAAGCAAGAATCGTTGTCCCGGCCAGAGTTGGCGCAGTACAAGGCAAAGCGACTTGTTGCCGCGAATCTTTCGAGGAGAGAGTGGCCGATGTACAATGTTATTGCTTTGCCTGATCCCGAACGTGATAGCCTGCTGGTGTACGCACTGGCTACGACTTATGACCCTAATCTGGTAATAGTTGGCGGACATTATCGGTTTACGGTGTCGAGGGACGGAGAAAGGATCGAGTTGAAGGAGCGGTTATTCAAATCCCCATTGGTTCTGGATAAGCGAAGTATTCCTGAAGGATCGGGCAATTGTCTTTTTGCCACCCACCTCAACGGCGACACTCCGGCCGAGACGCATGTATTTCTGACCTTGCTGCACGTCCAACCTCTTTACGTAGCAACGCGCAATGGGGACCTCTGGCGTATCGAGAAGGGTAAAATGCAAAGGACGGGACATGTTGAAATAACTTCAGAAGGGATACATGCCAGGACAACGGTTGTGTCCACTGCTGCTGGAAAGAAGAGCACTGAGGCTCATCAAGGCAAATGATAATGCCGGTGTTATCAACTGTGTGACGGAAGAGTCGCCTTGACTCGCGCTTATTACTGGGTGCGATGAGGTGGGTGATGGAGGGACAGATAGAATATGAGCACAACAAAGGCGGTGGTTATCACGGCTAGAGGTTGTGTTGAGATCAGGGAAGTTTCACTGCCAGACCCCGGTCCTGGCGAAGTTCAGGTGAGGATGGCGGCAAACGGAATCTGCATGTTTGAGACCTCAGTTTACACGGGAGTGGAACCGATGTATCCATGCAACGCAGGACACGAGGGCATCGGCATCGTGGTCAGGGTCGGACGAGGAGTCAGACACCTCAAGGAAGGAGATTGGGTGCCCGCATGTCGGTGGGCGATGGCCGAAAACCTTCCGGCAGAGGGCAGGCCTGCTTTCGGTAGACCGCCCGCTGACCCTGCTGTATGGATTTGGGAACCTGTGGACTGTGTGGTGCGCGCACTTTATGAGTATGATATCACGCCTGGCGATCGAGTTTTGCTGATCGGAGCAGGTTTCATGGGTCTGTTGAACGTGCAGGCGCTGGGCAGATATCCTCTGGCGGAGCTGGTTGTGGCTGATCTTGATCCCTTCAAATTGCAACTGGCTGAACGTTTTGGAGCCACTGAGACGGTTCAGGCTGGAACACAAGAAGGAAATGCGCGTTTGGAGGAACTGAAGAAACGTAAGTTTGACCTTGTTATTGAGGCATCCGGATCCGAACGGGCGCTTCAGATGTGCGGGGATCTGGTTCGGAACGGCGGCAGGCTAGCCCTGTTTGGGTGGCAACACGGCATGCGGTCTGTGAACATGACGCGGTGGCATATTGGCGGGCTGAGGGTCCTCAACACTGCTCCGGCAATAGCATCGGATAGAAATATCAACACCATGGAAAGATCAGTAAGGCTGATCGAGCGTGGGACGTTTGATCTGGCGCCCCTGATTACTCACAGATATTCATGGCGGGATGCTGGCAAGGCGCTCGAGGATGCAGCCCGACGGCCGGCAGGTTATGTGAAGGGAGTGCTTATATTCGATTGACGCGTATGGCATGAGTTCGACCGTTATGTTGGAGGAAGGCAAGAGTTGACAGCGTATTTCCGGCCGGAAGGCGGCAGGATTTGGCGCTGCTGCTTTTCTCTGTGTTCGTGTTTCACAATTCCTGCATTTGAACCCCGCACGGGGTGATCCCTGGGCGAGCGTGAAAAAAGAACGAAACGCTCAAACGCCTGCTGCTATGATGAGTGAGCCAAAGTAACATCTCCAGCCCAGAACAAGTGCTGTTCGCCCTCTTCGTCCACTACGGCGAGTTGGCCGGTTTGAGTCATGCCGCGGCTGA
>CALETX010000046.1 GCA_937920455.1 uncultured bacterium | reverse complement strand
GCTGCAGTTTTGGGGTCGAACATTGAAACGCTGGCTTTGGCCACACGAGCCACTCCTGATATTTTGGCCAACCTCTTCTCTTTGGCGAGTTTGTTTGCTTTTGCGAGAATATTGTTTAGACACGACAGATCGTGGCGTGCTTACGCGCTGGCGTGGGTCGGCGCTGGGCTTTGCGCCGCGACAAAAGGGTTTATTGGAATATTGCCAGTTATGTTCTCGCTGATATTCAGCGCATATTTGCGTTTTGCGCGCCATTCAGAAAGATGCCCCTCAATTGTTAGCTTGCCATGGGCAACGGTGGGACTACTTGTCGGCATTGCGTGGCATATTGCTATTGCGTCGCGATATGGGCCTGCATCGCTCTTGCACTTTGCGTCGGATCAAATTGTGGCAAAGGTTCAAGTGTGGCCACTGATGGTGGGTTCAAATGCAATTCGATATGCAGAGGCGCTCATTAGATACAATCTTATTTGGTTGGTGCTGGCAGCGCCGATTCTTTGGAAGCATAGGATAAAATGTGTGTCTGTGTTACGCAATGGAAGGGAGGAAATTGTCTTTCTGGCTGGCTGGGTTGCGCTACATGTTGTGGTGTTTTCATTCAGCAGCGTCTTTCGTGCTCGGTATGTTTCGTCCGCATTTCCAACGGTGGCGATACTTATGACGCAGATCCTTCTATTGCGCTCGTCTTGGGATGGTTGGCCGGGATGGATCAGTGCTGTGACAGGCATTTGCGGAGGCTGTGTAGTACTTGCTGCCACCCTCGGCACCGCCGCTGCGATGCGGTTGGGCTCACCAGGCAGTATGATCGGGCTTGCGGTTGGAGCCGCAGGCATCGCAATTCTTTGCTCAGCTCTTGGACGGCGGAGAGACTCTTGTATCGCTGGCGCAGCGTTTGTGGCGCCCGCAATGATGCTCATTGCCACGCTCGTAGTCAGACCTATGTTTGTCTCTTTTCCGGTGGCCGCATTATCGAGGTATCTCGTTTCCAACCATCCTGAAATCAGGCGCGTCCTTGTTTCAGGCATGCTGCCGGAGACAATGGCTCAGATCAGGCTTTTCAGCGGCGGCCGAATTGACGGACGGACATTGAGATCCGGCGATCCATTACCTCCCGCGGAAGCCGAAGCGCCGATTTTGATTGCATCGGCGAATGCCTCAGAATGGGAGAAGTCTGGTTACTCTCTGGAGCGTACTGGAATTCATTGGCGTAAGGTAAAAACACACGACATTCTGAACGCCCTCTGGAATGGTGAGCAACCCAAAGGCTTGGCAATTGAAATTCTGATAGCCCATCCGCGGGAGCGCGATTTGACGCTTCGAAGGTATGATGCCGCAACTATCAGCTCCACGGCCGCCACATCCAGATAGCATGCTAAACTCATATTTTTTTTCGCGACAGGTACGCAAGAAAATACCGGTGTAGCTGGAGCAAGGAAGCAGTTGCCGAGTTTCGTGCGGCGGTTCTGAGCGAAACTAAAGGGGCGGCTGCAGCGCTGAAATTTGAATGCCTTTACAACTCTGCGTGCCAACACCAAAGTTAAAAAAGACCGCCGAATCTCGGCGCCAACATGACAACACAAGAAGCGGACGCTCTCTCTTCAATGAGTCATTAACTATGGAACGGTATTGAATGATTTCCGAGAACTGAGTCTTTGCCTTTGTGAGTGAGCTAAGAGGAAGGGGGTTAGGGATGAACCTGAATAGTTTAGCCTGTCAGTTGCGTGGTTCAGAAAATCAAGCCCGTCACACAAAATGAAAATCCAACTGCAATGCATTTGACTGGTGTCGTTCTAATGCATTGACAGCAGACATGTTGCTTCCGCAGCAAAATCCGGGTTAAATAGCAGCATACAAGCAGTATAGAATAGCCCAGGTATTGGCGGCGGTTCGGGTGCGACTGATACGGCCTGAAGGACAAGCACGCCGGGACGAGTTGATTTGCGAGCGGTATTATCTTGGCAGCACGCATGTTGTGAGACGGCAATTGAGATATGTGCCTGAGTTGGATGATGAGCGGGTGGCGCCGGTGGGGTGGAACGTTGCGGCGCATCATCTGACGGGCTGGAGGAACGGATCGGGTGAAGCGTGGAATAATAGCGGCTTTCGGGCATCAGTTGCTATCGTGCTGCTGGGGTTGGCAGGGTTTGTTCAGTACTCAGGTGTTGGCGGCATCATAGAGACTTTTAGCAGGATGACGGTCACCCTAATGAACTGTGATTGGTCCAGTTTCATCTATAACTTATCCTTGCCATCGGTTATGGCCTCCTGACCTCCCAACAAAGCTGACAAAACCATCAGAACTGAGAACGACGCAGTGATGGTTGAGATGGTAAACGGCGGTACAGCACTCGTTGACATCGCGCAGTCTGGATGTTAGGTTTTATTTCAGGGGAATGGAGAGCGTGAACAATATGGCATCTGAGGCAGATCAGGCTGGAAAAGATGCGGATGCTGTGCTGGCGGCGATTTATAAAGGCGCGGCGCTGGTTCAGGTGAAAGGGCGCGGATCGTTCAAAGTTGGCCCTGCTTTGAAGGAATTTGCCGTGACAGCGCTGACAAATGGGTGCCGTCTATTTGTCTTCGATATGAACGACTGTACCGGCATGGACAGCACTTTTATGGGGGTGCTTGCCGGCGTAGCGATGAAGGTAAAGGAGGAGCCCGGGGGGCGGATTGTGCTCATCAATATGAATACCAAGTCTCAGAATCTTCTGGAGACGCTTGGCGTTACGCGGCTTGTCGAAACGCATCCTGTGGGGGATACAAGCGAGGAAGTGAAATCGCTTTTTGCCGGGCTGGTTGGTTCTGAAGCGTTGTCTTCCGCCATTGACGATCGCAAGCTCACTCTGGAAACCATGCTTGAGGCGCATGAGGATCTCGTGAAGGTTTCTCCGGACAACCTGCCAAAGTTCAGGAGCGTGATGGCCTATCTCAGCGCGGATTTGAAGCAGGTTGAAGGAGGCTGAGCGGTGGCGAGAGCCGATCTTGCCCTGATCATTTTGCTTACAGCCCTTCTGATCGCATTTGCAGTCGGCTTTTTCCTTGAAAGGCGCAGACGGTTGCGCCTGACTGCGGAGAGGGATCGTCTGTTGCAAGAAAAGGATGTGGTATTCAACTTTGTGTATGACATTGGTGAAGTCTTTGCCGACACGGATCAAGTGGATCTTTCCGCCTTGCTTAAGCGGGTTGTTTATCACGCGCAGCGCACAGCCGGGGCGGCATCTGGAGTGGTGTATCTACTGGACGAGGATCAGGAGACCCTGCGAGCCGCGGCTGTGAGCGGGATATTTCCGCCTCTTGTGGGAAGCGTGGACACGGGCCTTGAAACGGCGTTCAGCAGGATAAGGTATGTGGAGCGTTTGGTTCGTCGCCAGCCCATAAGGCTTGGCGAAGGTCTGGTTGGCGAGACCGCGTTGTCAGGCAGGGCATTGCTGGTGGAAGACGCTCGGTCGGATCCGAGAATTCCACGTTACGGGTATGACTTCCTGGCGATCAACTCGCTGTTGCTGGTTCCGATGCGGTTTCGGCACAGGGTTATTGGAGTGCTTGGAGTTGCTAACAGGACCGACGGCGGGTCATTTTCTACAACAGACATGAGTCTGCTTCAGTCGCTTGCGGATCAAGCCTCAGTTTCGATTCATTATGCCAGGTTCAGCGCTGCTCTGGACGAGAAGCGTAGGCTTGACTACGACCTTGGTGTCGCTCGTAAGATACAGACAGCGCTTCTGCCAAAGACCGTGCCACGAATGGAGGAGGTTGAGCTGGCGGCATTCAGCATGCCGGCGCAGCAAATCGGGGGCGATTACTATGATTTCCTGGAGGTGGACGAGAACCATCTGGGGATTGTCATAGCTGACGTGTCCGGAAAAGGCGTTTCAGGTGCCATAGTGATGT
>CALETX010000045.1 GCA_937920455.1 uncultured bacterium | reverse complement strand
ATCTTCAGCCAGTCATCCCAGAATCCAACGCCCCCCATGGCCAACATCGTTGCCAGCGCAATGATCAGAAGAGTGTTGGAAGCGTCAGCCCACAGCAGGGCCGAAACAGCAACCGATGCAAGGATGAGCAGCCCCCCCATTGTCGGTGTGCCCTCCTTGCTGGCATGCAGAGCATAAAGAGGAGGAGCCTCCTCCTTCCGTTCATATTGGCCAAACTTCAGCTTCTTCAGAAACCTTATCATATCCTCGCCGAAGACCACGCAGATCAGAAAAGCGGTGCCTGCGCCCAGAACCGCCCTCACCGTCACATACCTGAACACCCAGAGCGGCGACCACAACACCCAGAAAGTGTGAAGATAATAAAACATCAGTTCGCCTCCGAAGCAGCCTTTCCACAAATCTTATCCTTCAAAATGGCTGCTATCCGCTCCATGCGCATCGCTCTTGATCCTTTTATCAGCAAGGCATCACCAGCACGAAGCAGTCGAGCAAGTCTGTCTGCAGCCTCATCGGCGTCCTGAGTTTTGATGACAATGCCGCATCCCGGCCCGCCGGGAGCAGAGACAGCCCCCTCAGCCACGAAGGCCGCAAGTTCGCCAACAGCAACCAGACCAGACCAGCCGGACAGCGACGCCACAAGCTTGCCCACTGCTTCATGCTCCGCCTTCGCATATGCTCCAAGTTCGCGCATGTCTCCAAGAGCAAGCCACTTGCCGCCTGAAACTCCATCCATCTCCCAAAAAGTCCTGATCGCGGCAGCCATGCTCAGCGGATTGGCATTGTACGCGTCATTCACAATTGTCACCGCCCCGATGGATTCCTTCTGCCACCGCATTTCGGCCGGACTGTAGTCTCCAATGGCGCGCCTTATGCCGTCCCATCCCACGCCAGCTCTCCTGACAACGGCCAATGCCAGCAGAAGATTCGCCGCCTGATGTTCTCCAGGAACTGGAAGGGGAATCAGTTCTCTTGCTCGACTGCAACGTTCCTCAACCTCCATCACACTCTTATCGCGCGAGAGACACACATAGTCCGCCGCCCCGGCCATAGCCACGCGCACCACCGGACACTTGACGTTCTTTGCGAGTCTGTCGGCGTGCGCAACATCAGCTCTGATGAAAGCCAGTCCGTTGAGAGGAAGACTCTCAAGCAGGACTGCCTTCTCAGCCGCGACTCCTTCAACACTCCTGAAGAATTCCAGATGCGACGGCCCCACGTGTGTTACAACGCCCCAATGCGGAGATGCGAGTTTGCACAGTTCGGCCAACTCGCCTGGATGATTGGTCCCAAGCTCAATAACCAGAGTTTCCGTGCCCGGCTCCATTTCCAGAATGCTCAGGGGCAGGCCGATTTCATTGTTCCAGTTACCGCGCGACGCAGCGGCCCTGCAATGGTCTTTCAGAAGCGTGTAAATGAGATCCTTGACTGTTGACTTTCCCACGCTGCCGGTCACCCCTATAACTTTCGGTGATTGCTTCCGCAACCAACCGCTGGCCATGGCGGAAAGAGCAGCTCCTGAATCTTGCACACGCAACAGGGGAAATCCCTCAGGAACAGCTAAGCCGGGCCACGACTCTTCGACCACCGCCCCGCAAGCCCCGCACCGGGCGGCCTCCGAAACAAAATCATGCCCGTCAAAATGTTGCCCCCGCAGCGCAAGATACAACTGGCCAGGTTTAAGCCGTCTGGTGTCATGGCATACCCCACCGATATCTGATGGCGGAAAGCCAACCCACCGGCCGCCGCTCCACTTAGACAGCTCCCCCGCATCTAGCCGCGGCATGACAGCAGCCTCCTGACTTCGATACGATCGTCAAATGGTATAGTCCTGTTGGCAAGTTCCTGAAACCTCTCATGCCCCTTTCCAGCCACGAGCACAACATCGCCAGCGGTCGCCAGTTCCAGGCATCTCCTGATGGCGTCACTGCGATCTAGTCTTGCTTCGACGTTCGATGCGCCTTTGCACCCGCCGAGTATTTCGGCAATTATTTCCTCCGGATTTTCTGTGCGCGGATTATCTGATGTGATCACCACCCAGTCAGCCAGCCTCGATGCCGCGGCGCCCATTGCAGGTCGCTTCGTCCGGTCGCGGTTGCCGCCACAACCGAAAGTCACTATGAGTTTTCCCGCACAAACCTCCCTCAACGCAGTCAGAACTCTCTCGATAGCATCGTCGGTGTGCGCATAATCCACGAACACCCTGAAACCTCTTCCTGTTGGCACCTCCTCCAGACGTCCGGGCGCGCCTGCAAACGAGGCGACGGAATTCAACATCTTTTCAAAAGCCACGCCTTGGCTTCCAGCCGCTGCGACTGCGGCCAACACGTTGCTCACATTGAACCTGCCGATCAGCCGCAGTTGCACATCTTCTGCGCCCCATGGAGTGACGATCCTCACACAAGTCCCGTCCTGTGAAACGCGGATATTCTCCCCACGAACGTCGCAAATTCCAGACAGGCCATAGCTGAGCACACGCACATCTGACGCAGTCACACCCCGAAGCCTTTCAAAGGATGGGTCGTCAGCGTTCAGCACTGCCACAGGTTTCTTGGCGCCTCGGCCCAGATTTTTGAAAAGGAGGGATTTGGCCTCAAAATACGCTTCCCATGTGCCGTGATAGTCCAGATGATCCCTCGTGATATTGGTCACAACCGCAACATCGAATTCTATGCCCGCAGTCCTGTTCTGCGCAAGGCCGTGAGATGAGACCTCCATTACAACGCTAGAACATCCTGCCGCCGCCATCTGCGAGAGCAACGAGTGCAGCGTAACCGAATCAGGAGTGGTTCGCGAAGCGGGTATTATTCTTTCTCCGACTTGATATTCAATCGTTCCAATAAGACCTGTCTTCTCACCGACTTCCTCC
>CALETX010000044.1 GCA_937920455.1 uncultured bacterium | reverse complement strand
TCCAACTATCGGCCTGTTGCCACCTGTCTTCCTGGAAAACTCCCTCCCTGAACCCTATACCAATACCCCTTCACAAATACCAAAAAGGGGATACCATGTATGGTGCTTGCCCTAAATCAGGATCAAGAGGCCATCAACCTGCCAGCTTGGCAGGAACCCATCTCCTCACGGAGTTGATCATCCAGATCTTTTTTGCTCGTCTGAGGTCGTCTAGGGTTAGTACTCCTTCACGAACAATCCTCTTTCGCAACAGATGGTCGCGATAGACGCCTGGGAGCAGACCGCAGCCGACGGGTGGAGTCAGCAACACACCATCCTTTTCAACAACAATATTGCCGATGGTTGTCTCTGTAACCTCGCCTTTTTCGTTGTACAGCACCACATCGTCGAAACCTGGTCTGCAACTCCTCGCTGTTTCGTAAATTTCCCTGTTTGTTGTCTTGTGGTAGAGGAACACATTTCTCGAGTTGACAGGTTCCTTCGCAATGGCAAGCCTCAGCTGTCCCGCATGCGGATGCATCACATATGACTCAACTCTGAACTTTCCCTCAGCGTCCATAAGAAGCCTCACGCGCCGTGCATGCCGCCGCCATTTTTTCGCCGCCCGTGCCAGCACCGCCCGCGCAGCAGCTTCAAAGAAAGGTCTTTGAAAATATAGCGCTGATTCCCGCATGCGTCTCAGATGCGCCGGCAATAGATAATAGCCGCGTCTAGGGGTCCATAATACAGTTTCGAGCAGATCAAAACATCGCATTACGGGTTTTGCGGCCAACAAAGCTCCTTCCAGAACCCGTGCTTTAATAAGACATTCTCTGTACTCTTCATCAGCGTCCGAATCCCACACTATCCCGCCGCCCACCCCATACTCGGCGCGATGTCTGATCAGATCAATCACCGCAGTTCTTATAGCCACATTGAACCTTGCCACATTTTCCGGCCCCATGAATCCTATTGATCCGGTATAGATGCCACGGGGTGATGTTTCGAGTTCACTGATTATCTCCATAGTTCTGACCTTAGGTGCGCCCGTGACCGAAGCGCACGGAAACATGGCATTGAGCACCTCGGCTATTCCCGCTTCTGTTCGGCACTCAACCGTCGAGGTCATCTGCAGAACCGTAGGATAGCGCTCCACTTCGAAAAGCCGAGAAACCTTCACCGTTCCTGGTACAGCTATCCTGCCCATGTCGTTGCGGATCATGTCAACAATCATGACATTCTCCGCCCTGTTCTTATCCGAGCGGAGTAGGCACTTGGCCCTCTCAACATCCTCCCGCCACGTCAGGCCCCTCGGCGCAGTCCCTTTCATGGGGCGAGAAATCAGCCTGTTTCCACGGAGTTCAATGAAAAGTTCAGGTGAGGCTGAACAGACCGCATGACTGTCCGTCAAAATAAAAGCGCATTGATCCGACATCTGGCCGGCAACCAGCCGCAGGAAAAACGGCCACGGCTCGCCCCTGAAATCCGCGCGCAGCCTGATGGTGTAATTCACCTGATAAGTGTCTCCTGCCGCCAGATATCTTTTCACAGCTCGAATCGCTCGGCGATATTCTTCGCGCAGCATTGAAGGACGCCATGGCCCAGCCTCAAAAGAACCGGCCATGCGCGGCCAGCAGGATATCTCTACAGGACGCCTGTAGATACCGAACCACACAAGCGGAATCCCAATAATAGAGCGTCCAGCCTTGACGCTTAGGGCAGAGTCGAAGCAAGGCGCCGCCTCGTACGAAATCCAACCCACCGCCCATCTGCCGGCCATGGCCTCGGCTTCCGCAGCTTTGATCAGACCGCAAACAGCCTCCCTGCGGGCCGTGCTTAAAACCGCTATGGGCCTCTTAAACTTCAGCCACCTCTCTCCGAACCTTATCAATGCGCTGTTGACATCCATGGAGCCGCATCATCCTAGGATTTGCGCTTGCGCATGGCAACCAGTATGCCAAAGTTCAATCGACTCAGGATAACGAACTCAATGACAGCCAGACCGCCAACAGCAGATAAATCCCGCGACTTCACATGGCTGAACGATCTTAACCCATCGCAACGCGTCGCGGTCACCCACGAGGGCGGTCCCCTCCTTGTTGTGGCAGGCGCAGGAAGCGGCAAGACGAGGACCCTTGCCTATCGCGTTGCATGGCTTATCTCGAAAGGCGTTCCGCCCGAGCGCATCATGCTCCTGACATTCACTCGCCGCGCCGCTGAGGAGATGCTGAAACGCGCAGATATCATCGCCCGGAAAGGAGCCGGCATCGCCGGCCGCGTCTGGGGCGGCACTTTTCATGCCACCGCAAACCGCCTGCTCAGAAAATACGCGCGCATTGTCGGGCTCGACCCAGCCTTCACCGTGATTGACGAGGCGGACTCCGAAGACCTTATGAATATGGTCAGACACGAGCTCGGCTACGACAAAAACGAAAAACGGTTCCCACGCAAGGGCACATGCCTCGCAATTTATTCGCGCGCCGTCAACGGCACTGAATCGCTGGAAATTGTCCTGAAAAAATATTTTCCATGGTGCGCAGAGTGGAAAAATGAGCTCAAGAGCCTCTTCAAGGCATACGTGGAACGCAAACAACTGCGACATGTGTTGGATTATGACGACCTGATACTCTACTGGACACGGATACTCCAGGATGATCATGTCGCGCG
>CALETX010000043.1 GCA_937920455.1 uncultured bacterium | reverse complement strand
ATCATGAAATTTTTTACATCAACCTGGTTCTTCGTCCTCACAAAACGCAGCACTTCCGTGTCCATCTTCCGAAACACGGCAGTTACATCAATTTCGTTGCCCAGTTTGATTTCCTCCAGTTTCCTCTCTTTAGCCTCGCGGTTGTACTTTTCGACAAGGCGCAAGAAGTTATTTACGGTAAACTCTTCATGAACCATCACCTTGCAACCAAAAACCGTGCCAAGCAATCTCAATGTCTGGAGCATGTTGCGTGGATCCGTGCCCTGCTGAGCAGATGTGCCGGCCAGTTGAGCCATTTCATGTTGATCCAATTCCCTGCCGTAGTAGCGCATAACGCGCTCTGTGACCGCTGCAGCGCAGTAGCCTTTCCGTCCCTGGTCAACCATTGGAAAGTTGCTAATGAAAACATCATCGTTCGTTCCAGTCGTCACGTTCCTTTTTACGGCGGAAAGCGAAACTGCGCTGGTCCTGGAAGCCGTAACGCTTTTGATTGCGCTTCTGTAATCCTGAGCTGAATCCGGTGGTTGGCATTTCAACCGCAGGTATTCCGGCCTTACGCCGCTGAAATCTCCAACACGCCTTCCTGTCGACACGCTCCACTCCAGCTTGAACTGCGCACCCTTTGTTGTCCATACACGGGCATCCTTCGAAACGCCTGCGGTTTTTAGCGGTTCCACCACCGTTGAAGGACGATCTCCCGTCCATTCCGTCAGCTTCTCGATGACAACTTTCACCATATTCTCAAACTCGTCCTGTGGTATGTTCCCACTGTCTCCGCGGCTGTAAAACAACACGCTGACTTCCTTCAGACCAGCATCTGCAAATGTCACGTATGCTTCGGCCACAGATAGCGAGAGAAGGCATATAGCCTCATGGCGCACCAGTGCCGTTTCTCGTTTTGCCGATGATACCCATCTGAAACCATATGCTCCAAAATGTTTCATGAAATCTTCTCGGCTCATTCCCCACATGCTGCCATCAGGGTTCAGAATCGGCTCGAGCGAAAATCCCAAAGTCGAGCCGTCGGCACGCAATGAAATGGAGCAAACATTAGCGCACAATGCACACAGCGCTAATAGAGATTGAAGACGCCCGTAGGGCGGCAATGGCATATGTTCTCCTTTAGCTGGTCCGCAACGATGCCCCCGCATCATTTCGAACCTGCGACCCTGCGATCAGAGGTTTCATGGCTCTCTCCGGCTCAGCTCCGGGGGCTACTAAAGCCTTTCAAGGGTCAACAAACCGTGTTTTTGGCCGATTACTGAACCCGGAGTCAATCCTCTTCGACAATGCCAGTCGAAATGCTTTCTCGATGCGTCATGCGTTCTATCCCTCTCTCCTCTTGAAATTACTTCGCGACAATCGCCTTAGGGCAAACGCCACACTGCATCCCATAAGGGGGGATACCATGTACCTTCCGTGTTCCAGAGAAATCCAATTTGCTCTTGCGTTCGTCTGAAGGACGTGCTAGTTGTCAAAACACATTTCGCTAAGAATGCGGGGTGGAGCAGCCCGGTAGCTCGTCAGGCTCATAACCTGAAGGTCGCTGGTTCAAATCCAGCCCCCGCAACCATTTTTTGGCTGTCAGACCGGTCTGCCCGTTCCGAGCCGTGTCGCGGGGATGACTTGAGAAGTCCCAAACATGACAAGGCTCTCATTGCGTCCGCGTCCAGAGAAGCATTTTCCCAACTGGCCGGGCGCCTGCCGCCCTAGCAACTTGTTTGTCCGGTGGCCTGGAATGCAAAGATATGGCCCTCCACTTCATAAGGTTTACACCAAATCCGCCAGCCCTTGAGCGCAAACCACTCGCCGGCGGATAATTCGCCGCCAAATCGCCATCCGAGTCATGCCCGGCACGTAAGCAAACAGCATATCGTATTGCCATTGAGGATGATTGTGGCCCCGTCGGGTCAGGACAGTCTTGGCGCTTTTTGTAACCAGACAACCATCTCGCCTGGCGACCTGTTAGCCCACAGGAAATAAGGTATCGCAGTGGCATGACGATTCACTAGGGGTGAGGAGGCTGTATGGTAGAGCCGACCGCTCCAGACGGCTCGCTCTCTCTGAAAAACGTTTGCGCGAATAAGCGGTATCCCCTTCAGGATGCCCTCTCTGCCACGAATCACCTGAAACTTCGGTGCCGGCGGCAGAAGCAGATCATTCAGATGTCTGCCATTGTCAGCTTCCTCAACACAATAGACCACGGGGCCCCTTTGGAGCGCAATTCTGCCACAACTGTGCCTTTCTGCCGGATGCGCCTCAACCATCTCAACAGGCATCGGAAGATCAAGTTCCACAGTGTCCCTATCAGACCATTTGCGAGTGATGCTTGCATAGCCTTTCTTGCAAATGCCGCCAACAGGAACTTCGCGCCCGTTGACCTTGAATCGAGGCTTCCGACACCACGCGGGAATGCGGACGTAAAAAGTCCACACCTTTTGTCCTTCAGACCGCAACCGGAACATAACCCGGCCGGCCCAAGGATACTTCGTTTCCTGCCACACACTAACCTTCGTGCCCGACAATTCGAAACTTGCCTCCGCGGCCGTAAACAGATGCGCCGCAATCCAGTCCGAACCGGCTGTGTATATGAAGTCAGGCACTTGAGCAATCATCCTTGAAATGTTGGGCGGACAACAGGCGCACCATAACCATTCGCTCCGACGATAATGATAGCCCGGCCCCACATAGTGACCGTTGCCGTCGAATCCAGGATGCGCAGCCAGGGGGTTTCCATAGAAGAAATGTCTTCCATCAGCCGAAAGTCCGCTGATGGCACCATTGTACAAGGCTCGCTCCATGACATCACCATATTCTCCATCCCGTTCCGCCTGCAGCATCCGATATGCCCAGAAGACAAGTCCAACGGCAGCGCAGGTCTCAAGATAGGCGCCCTCGTCAGGGAGATCGTAATCGCATGTGAATCCTTCGTTCGCGTGCGTCGGACCTATGCCGCCGGTGATATGCATTCTTCGACCAACCAGGTGTCGCCACAGCCTCCGGCACACCGCCAACAGCGACTTGTCGCCTGTTTCAATGGCCAGATCTGTCATTGCGCAGTAGAGATACATCGCCCTCACAGCATGGCCGGCCACCTCTTTCTGCTCGCGCACAGGAACGTTCGCCTGGCAGTAAGCATAGGTCCGCGCCCAGAACTTCCGTGGATCTTCGCCTCGCGCCCTCGCTTCAATGTCAAAGTAGTGCGGCTGCCTTCCACGCTCGTTGACAAAATAACACGCAAGGTCAAGATAGCGCTTCTGACCGGTTGCCCGGTAAAGTTTCACCAGCGCCAGTTCGATTTCCTCGTGTCCCGGATAGCCTCGCTTCTGTCCTGGCCTCCGTCCGAACATCCCATTTATGTGATCAGCATACCGGCAAACTATCTCTAGAAATTCCGTCTTTCCGGTAGCACGATGATAAGCCACCGCAGCTTCGATCAAATGACCCGCGCAGTACAGCTCATGATTGTCTCGTAGATTCGTCCATCGCCTTTCAGGCTCCACGGCAATAAAATGTGAGTTTAAGTACC
>CALETX010000042.1 GCA_937920455.1 uncultured bacterium | reverse complement strand
AGGGAGAAACGCGAATTACTTTGTTGCACAAGGCCATAAAAACAGAGTAAATGGTCTGACATCGCGGTGTTGGAGTGGGATGGAGAACCCAGACTTATGAAAGAGAAAATAATACCGCTTGTGTCAATAGTTGTAGGACTCATTGCCTTCTTCCTGACCGCTCAATATTTTCGATCACGAGTTGCTGAAATCGAAAGGCAACGCGCCGCTCTCCTTGCTGGCATGCGCCAAATCGAAGTTTTCGTGGCCACGCGCGATATTCCTGGAGGGACGGCCATCACAGCGCAGGATGTGCGGCCTGATAAGATTCCAGAAATGTCCGCGCCTGATGACGTGGTTTTGAAGAAAGAGGGACTCCAGTTGCTCGGAAAGAAGACCCTGTACCCCATATCCGCAAAGAAGCCAATCCAGTGGTCCAACATTGAGGGCGAACTGCCGCCGGCCGAAGGGCTGTCGTCCTCTGTGCATCCTGGTATGCGCGCTGTTTCGATCCCGGTAAGCGGCGCTGCTGCCGTAAGCGGCATGATCGCTCCAAACGACAGAGTTGATGTGCTCGGCACCTTCACGGTACAGCGACCGAACGGAGAAATGGAAACCGAGACGCGAACTCTTCTCCAGGACGTGACGGTTCTCGCCACAGGGCAAACATTGGCCAAGCAGATGACGCTGCGGGGAAGGAGCCAGCCTAGAGCTACGGGATACAACACCGTAACCCTCGAAGTAACACCTCGAGAGGCCGAGTTCCTCGTTTTCGCCCAACAAATGCAGGGGCGCATCACTCTGACCCTGCGAAACCCAGCCGATGTCAGCTACGAATCTAATCTGCCGGAAGTGAACATAAAGTATGTTGACGAGAAGGTTCAAGAAATGAACCTGTACAGGCAGCAGAAGATCCGTCGCAAGGCGGGGCTGTAGTTTGCTGCGCTGTCAATGAGCCCAACCATCCAGCTCGAAATCAGAAGGCCTGGGAAGGAACCGGGCGTATATGCAATCGAACCTGGCGTTTACGCCATAGGACGTGACGAGGATTGTCACCTTCGCCTCTCCCATGAAAGGATTGAAGGCAGACATGCCATCCTGACAGTCCGTGAGGATGGATTCTGGATAGAGGACCTCGACTCGACGGAAGGCACCTTCGTGGATCGAATCCGCGTCTCTGGGAGACAACCGGTCGTTGCCGGTCAGATGATAGGTATCGGGCCTTTCACCCTTGTCCTCACCATGGCCGACGGAGAAACATTCAAACAGCAGTCCACTCCAGAGCCAGCGCAGACATCGCCCATTCGCATTGAAGAAATCGAACAGCGCCGCAAGATCAAACAGCAGATTCATTCGGAACTTGTGGAAAGACTGGACATAAAACGGCTGGCGGCAACAAGGGTTCACCAGGACGAACTTAAGCAGCGGGCGCTTCAAACACTCCGGGACATCATCCGTGATCGTTCCGATATGCTGCCGCCGGAAATGGATCGGGACGCTCTGGCCAAGGAAATTTATGATGAAGCGCTCGGCCTGGGTCCACTGGAGGATTTCCTGGCAGATCCTGATGTCACGGAAATCATGGTCAACGGCTATAACCAGGTTTACGTGGAAAAGAAAGGCCGTCTGATACCCGTCAATAAGACGTTCCTGGACAACGATTCTGTATTGGCAATTATCGAAAGAATCGTATCCCCAATCGGCAGGCGGATTGACGAGAGCCAGCCGTATGTAGACGCCAGGCTGCCGGATGGTTCCCGTGTGAACGCCATAATCCCCCCTCTTTCCCTTGTCGGACCTTGTCTGACTATCCGGAAGTTTTCAAAAGTCCCATACACGGACAAGGACCTCATAAGGTTCGGCACCATGACACCAGCTATTGCGGAGTTCGCGAGGCTGTGTGTCCTCATGCGAAAGAACATAGTAATTTCCGGAGGTACCGGATCCGGGAAAACCACGCTTCTCAACGTGCTAAGCAGTTATCTTCCCGAAAACGAACGCATCATAACAATCGAGGATGCTGCGGAGCTGAAGCTGGAACAGACGCACGTTGTGAGACTTGAGGCGCGCCCCCCCAACATCGAAGGACGTGGGGCAATAACGATACGTGACCTGGTGCGAAACGCTCTCCGCATGAGGCCTGACCGCATAGTCGTCGGCGAATGCCGAGGCGGAGAGGCGCTGGACATGCTCCAAGCCATGAACACAGGTCACGACGGCTCGCTCACCACCGTTCACGCAAACTCGCCGCGCGATGTAATTTCGCGTCTTGAAACAATGGTGCTCATGTCAGGAATGGATCTTCCAGTCCGCGCCATCCGCGAACAGATCGCCTCGGCCATAGATCTTATAATTCATGAGTCCCGCCTCTCCGACGGAAGTCGGCGCATCGTCAAGATAACAGAGGTCGTGGGACTTGAGGGCGATCAAATAACCATGCAGGACATATTCGAGTTCCGACAGACAGGCGTTGCGGCCGATGGCAGGGTGTTGGGCGTTTTCATGCCAACGGGAGCGGTTCCTACTTTCATCGAAGACGTCGCCACGCGCGGGCTTTCGATAGACAGAAGAATATTCGATCCCATGTCATCCCAGCAGGGAGCCGGGAAATGCTGATTTTGATACCACTGCTTTTCGGATTTTCTGCGGCCGGGCTGGCATATGTGACGCTCCGGGCGCTGCGGGCCGGTGCCGAGGCATATTCCGGCGCTTACTCAAGAGAAGCCGCGCGCGCTTTTGAGGATATATTCCTTTTCATACCACCCAGACTAATCGCCGAGGCCGGATGGGCTGCTGGCGGCGCTGCTTTTCTGATGGTCTTTTTCATTGTTGCAAGCATCGCGTCCTGGCGAGCGCTTCCAGCGGCATTCATACTTGGCGCTGTTGCTGGAGGCTTCGCTTTACACAGTCCCAAGTTCCTGGTGGAAATCCTCAAGCAAAAGAGGCTTCGCGCTTTCAACAACCAGCTCGTGGACACGCTTGTGAACATGAGTAATGCACTCAAAGCCGGCTTCAGCATTACTCAGGCAATAGAGGCTGTTGTTGAAGAAGGAGAGCAGCCCATAGCCCAGGAATTCGCCCTTTTCCTTCAACAGACACGGGTGGGCGTGACATTCTCAGAGGCTCTCGAAAACCTCGATCGCAGAGTCGGCAGCCAGGATTTGACGCTCGTGGTGCAGGCCATTGAAGCCGCCCGACGGACAGGGGGCAACCTGACTGAGGTTTTTGAAAAAATTGCCGCAACAATAAGAGAACGCATGCGAATCGAAGGCAGAATCAGAACCCTAACTGCCCAGGGCAGACTCCAAGGACTCATCGTAAGCATCATGCCCGTCATTATCGGAATTGCCATGATGATGGTGGATCCCGAAATGGC
>CALETX010000041.1 GCA_937920455.1 uncultured bacterium | reverse complement strand
GACTTTTGGATGCGATCCATCCCTTCCGCTCTGCAACTTGCCGCGCGCGATGAAAAACCTGTTTTTGTGGATGTTTGGGCCTCGTGGTGCAAGACATGTGCCGCAATGGATCGCACAACATTCAAGAATGCTTCGGTTAGAGACCGGTTGAGAAGCTACATCAGAGTGAAATATCAGGCTGAAGATCTGCAGGAGCCTGATACCAGACGGATCCTTGACGCTCTTGGCGTGTCCTTGGGCCTTCCGACTTATGTGATTCTGATTCCCGAAAGGAACAGCGTCGACACCACTGTTAGACAATGAATCTACCCGACCATCCCGTCACAGTCGTGGTCGCCGGCGCTTCTGGCGATCTTGCGAAGCGGAAGATTTTTCCGGCATTCTTTTCCTTGTTCTGCCGCAATCTCCTGCCGCGTGATTTTTTTGTGGTGGGTTTCGCCAGAACGGCAATGTCTGACGATGTTTTTCGATCCGGCTTGAGAAGCCATCTTTCTTGCCGGTATTCGCCTCCATCTTCTTGCGGCCGGTTGATGGATGAATTCCTCGGCCGGTGTTTCTATGTGTCTGGCAGTTATGATTCGAGGGAAGCGTTCCTTGACTTGTATCAAAAGCTGAAGAAGATTGAGGCTTGCGTTGATGCGTGCCGCATCTTCTACCTCGCGGTTCCTCCTTCTGTTTTTTCAGCTATTTCCCATGCTTTGGCTGGCAGCGGACTTGTCGCATGCGGCCGCGATGTCCCATGGACTAGAGTTGTCGTGGAAAAGCCGTTTGGCGAGGACAGGCGGTCATCCGACGAACTGGTGCGGATGCTGGCCGCAGTCTTTGCGGAAGACCAACTTTACAGGATTGACCACTATCTGGGGAAGGAGGTTGTTCAGAATCTTCTTGTCCTGAGATTTGCCAATCTGATCTTCGAGCCGGTCTGGAACAGTAAATACGTGAGGTGTGTTCATATTGACTGGAGGGAGAAGGCTGGAGCAGGGGGGCGAGCCGGGTATTTCGACTCGTATGGAATAATCCGCGATGTGATGCAGAATCATCTTCTGCAGATACTTGCGCTCACGGCCATGGATGAGCCTGGCCGAATGGATGCGGATGGCATAAGAGCCGCAAAGTCAAGTGTGCTGAGAAGTGTGGCTCCTGCGCTTTTGGGCGATACTGTGTTGGGGCAATATCAGGGCTATCGCCAGGAGGCTGGGGTTGCTCCTGATTCGATGACTCCGACTTTTGCTGCGACTGTTCTGCATCTGAACAACGATAGGTGGCGAGGGGTGCCCTTTCTTATCAGTGCCGGGAAGGCGCTCAACGCCAACCTGACTGAGGTGCGGATTTGTTTCCGACCGGTTGCTGAGCGGAGGTTTTGTACGGCTACGGGCTGTCCCGAGCCCAACAGGATTCGGATAAGGGTTCAACCGGATGAAGCTATTTATGTTGATATAGTCACCAAGAGACCAGGTCTTGAAGTGTCATTTGATGCCAAGCCGATGGATCTCATATATCGAGAGGCTTTTAAGGATGTGATACCGGACGCCTATGAACGCCTTCTGTTGGATGTTATTGCCGGAGACAGGAGCCTTTTCATAAGCGTTGACGAACTGTCGGCCTCGTGGGATGTCTTCACGCCTCTTCTGGACGAAATCCACGACCGTGCTCTGGCTCCGGATCTCTATGAGCGAGGGGGCGTCGGGCCAGCATCAGCCCGCATGTTGGCTGAACGCCATGGAGTGGAATGGCCGGGCTAGTGAAACAAAATGTCAAGGTCAGGCTCTTTGGCGACGTTTCGGTTTTTGTCAACGAGGCGGCCGGTCTGCTTGGCAACGAGCTGAGCAGAGGCGGCGGGCCCAGGCTGGTGGTCGTGCCAGGTGGCATGACCCCCCGGCCTATTTACGAGAAAGTTGCTAAGGGCAAGCCGGCGGCGAAGAATACGGTGGTTGCACTCAGCGACGAGAGGCTTGCGGCTGGTGATCCGGAACTGGTTAACTTTCGTTTCGTTCAACCAATGGCCGCGGCGCTCGATATTCCAAGCGACAGACTGCTGCATCCGGAAGTTCATGTTCCAAAGGAGGAGTCTGCGTCGCATTACGATGCGGCTCTCAAAAATTTCATTCGTCGAGGATGGAGAGTCTCGCTTGCGTTGCTTGGGCTTGGCAATGACGGACATACGGCAGGTCTCTTCGATATCGAGACAGCGGGGCTGGATGATGGCAGGAACGCTATTGCTGTTTCCAGGAGAGATGGCCTTGATGGAGTGACGGTAACTCGCACTCTTCTCAAGAGTTCCCATGCGGTGATATTTCTTGTCAGGGGGGCGGCCAAGAGGGAAATTGTAGCGCGTATGGAATCAGAGCCTGACAGCGTGCCGGCATACCGTGCGGTGCACGGAGTGCCGATAATCGAAGTTTGGTTTTGCGATGTTTAGAACAGGAGGCAACGTGTAATTTTGGCGGACAACTGTTCGGCATGAGGCGCGATATGGCCGAGTGCATGATATGGCCAGGCATCGCACGTGTGCGAGACTCGCATGTGGGCGGCGCCCACGTAATGCGCAACTGGTTGAGCGAGTTTTATGGTTTTGGCTCTGAAGGCAGAGGGTGGCAGCCTCTATGAATATGATATGATCATGCTGCGACCAAGGAGTGACAATGGAGAAAAAACATAAGTGTTCGGGAGATCATAAAGGTCATCTGTGTGTGCTGGTAAGCGAAGGGATGCTTGAAAAGGTGCGGGTGCTTGTTAAGAACCCTCGTTGGCTGTGTTTCAACTGCGGACGGGTTGCGGACAAGAAGGAGAATCTCTGCAATCCGATGCCGCTTGAGGAGAAATAGGCCGCGCATAGAACAAGATTTGTGAGCTGGCGCTGGCTCCCTTTCGTTGTGTTTATTTCGCCTCTTGCTGCTGTTACGCCAGTTCGGATCGTCAGGAGTCAGGGTGAGAAGCACGATCGCAGAATGTCCATTGAGGATATGGAGCGAGGTCTTGACCTGAAGGCCTTTGTGCGGTAGGGTCTTTGGTAACTCTAAAGGCGTTTCGAGGGAAGGTATGTAATGAATTTCGGCATTGTTGTTGCTGCAGGCAAAAGCGAGAGGATGGGGCCAGACATAGACAAGGCTTTCCTAAGCCTTGGTACGCGGCCTGTTGTAGCGTACTCTCTGATGGCATTTGAAAAATGTCCGGACGTGGACAGTGTCGTACTTGTTGTGCGTAAGGACAAACTGGAAGCTGCGCGCGCAATGGTTCAGATGTTTGGCTGCGCGAAGGTGAAGCGGGTTGTAGCGGGCGGCATCCGAAGACAGGATTCGGTGTTGAACGGCTTGGAGCATGTCCCTCTGGACGCAAAGATCGTAGTTGTTCATGACGGCGCCCGCCCATGTGTGACCTCGGAACTGATAACTGAGGTTGTGAACTCCGCAAAGCGTTTCGGGTCGGGCGTCGCTGCCTGCAAGATTACGGATACCATAAAAGAGATCGGCAGGGGTTTGACCATAGCAAAAACGGTTGACAGAACAAAGCTGTGGGCTGTTCAGACTCCACAGGCTTTTCGGCGCGATCTGCTTGCAAAAGCGTTTGAAGTTGTGAAGAGGAAGCGGATGGTTGTTACTGACGAATCGTCGGCAGTCGAACTTGTATGCGATGATGTGCGTCTGGTTGCTGCTCCGTGGACCAACATAAAGATCACGACCCCCAACGATCTTGTAACGGCAAGGCGTCTGTTGAACCTGTGATTAATGCGATGAGCGAGACTAGATATGCCATTATGGGTGACATTCACAGCAATCTGGAGGCGCTGACTGCTGTACTTGATGACGCAAAAAAGCAGAATGTTTCGTCGTACGTGTGTGTGGGTGACATCGTAGGATACAACGCAAATCCCGCTGAGTGCCTTGACATCATAAGAGAATTGAATGCAGTGTGCGTCCGCGGAAATCACGACCA
>CALETX010000040.1 GCA_937920455.1 uncultured bacterium | reverse complement strand
ATGATTACAAAGGCGTTGTTTTGGCCGGTGCCGCGGCTTGAAGCTGGCGGCACGCAGCCAGGTGCGGGGTTGAAGGATTGAAGTTTGAGGTTGGCAGAGTGCGTTGTTCCGCGTTGCTGTCATTCGAGATTTGGAAATCATGACAATGGCAGATACCGATCCGGCTGGAGAGATACGGGGCAAGACCCTTCTTTTTATGGGCATGGGTCTTGCGCATTACCACAATCCGCTTCTGAACAGGATGCAGCGGGATCTTGGGGTCCGAATTGTGAATGTGGTCTCGGCTAGAGGACCGGGGCATGTTCTGCCAGGAGTGTACCAGACAGACCATGGGATTGAATTCGAAGTCGTGAGGCTGTTGGATTTCAATTTCTCGCCCAGGTATCATACGTTCCGCGGCCTTGGGAAGGTGATCAGGCGCTGGCGGCCTGCGATCATAGTGTGCACGGACTACTATTTTGGCACATTTCTTTTCAATGTTCCGGCCATTGTGGCCGCTTGGCGGGCAGGCGCTCGACTCATAATGAAGTCTATCCCCTATGGTGTGCAGATGTTTGATGAACGGCTTGCCAACTTGCGGGCCAGATATCCTGGCTGGAGGATGTGGGTTTTGCCAAACGGCCTGGCCGGTCTTGTGATTCTGGCCGGAAATCGCCTGCTGTATCGGCGGGCGGACGCGCATGTGGTTTATGTTGATGCCGGCCACGATCTTTACAGGAGCTACGGTGTTCCGTCGGAGCGGATTTTCACGATATACAACTCTCCAGACACTGACATGCTTCTGGATGTTGCGGCTAAGATTCGAGGTCTTCCTCCGATTTTACCGCCACACGAGCGGAGGGTCATACATGTTGGCAGGCTTGTGCCGGAGAAGAGGGTTGATCTTCTCCTGAAGGTCATACGGTCGCTTAGGGGACGCTTCAGTGATATAGAGCTGGTTATCGTGGGCGATGGTCCGGAGCGCGGCAGATTGGAACAACTCTCGCAAGAACTTGGCCTGGCGTCTTGTGTTCGTTTCGTCGGAGCTGTTCATGATCCTGAAATGCTGGGGCGCTACTTCCTGGCTTCCACCGTTTATGTGCTGGCGGGGCGTGGAGGGCTTGCAATTAACGATGCGATGTGTTTTGGGAAAGCGGTAGTGTGTTCGATTTACGAGGGCGTTGAGAAGGATTTGGTTGAGGAGGGGAGAAACGGCTATATCTTCAGACCTGAAGACGAGGCTGATTGCGCTGAAAAAGTGGCGCGAATTCTGGCCGATGCTGAACTTGCGAAACGAATGGGAGAACGGTCGCAAGAGATCATCAAGACGAGAATGAACATCCAGATGCTTGTTGGCCGTTATGCGACGGCATTCAGATATGTGTTGGGTTTGCGATAGGCGATGAGAGTTGTTCACATAAGCACGTACGACGTGGCGGGAGGGGCGGCAATAGCCGCGTATCGCATCCATCGCTGTCTGAAGGGGGCAGGTGTGGATTCCCTGATGGTAGTGAGGGAAAAACATTCCAGCGACGAAACGGTGATCGGTCCATCGCCGGCAGAACGCGGCATTGCGCAGCGGGGCATTGATTTTCTTATGTCGTTGTTTCTCAAGTGGCGGTACCGACCTGCTGCGCCTTTCAGCGTTAACATGAGAGGGGATGCTAGGCTGGTTTCGAGTGTGGTGGGTCTTGCTCCGGATCTTGTTCATCTCCATTGGGTGGCGAATCAATGCCTTGTTCCAGAGTCGCTTGGAGTATTTGGCAGGCCGTTGGTCTGGACGTTTCATGACATGTGGCCAGCGACAGGGGGGTGTCATTACAGCGGGAATTGCAGAAAATATCAGGAACAGTGCGGCGCATGCCCGGTTTTGAGGAGCAAGAATGAAGCCGACATTTCAAGAAGGGAATTCCTGAGAAAGTTGAAGAGTCTGGCAGAAGTTGAGATTGTCACTGTATCTCCAAGCACTTGGGGCGCGGAGATTGCGGATGAGAGCGCGCTTTTTCGCAGACGTCCTCGTCATGTTATTCCTCATCCGTTGGATCTCGGAAGATTCGCGCCTCGGCCGAGAGAGGAATGCAGGAAAAGGTTGGGGCTGTCTCCGGCTTCAAAGGTCATCATGTTCTGCGGCGCTGCCGCCGAGCGCAGGAAAGGGGCGCATTTGATAAGACCATGCGCGGAGGCGCTGAGTAAGGAGATCAAAAACGGCGATGTGCTTTTTCTCCTGGTGGGCGATACCGGCGCGATGGCTGGCAATGGCTTGCCATTTCCTGTCAAGAGCATTGGGACGATTTCGGATGAGGATCTCCTGAGTGCCTGTTATTGCGCGTCGGATATGACACTGGTCCCTTCTCTGGAGGATATTTTGTGCAATGTTGTGGTAGAGTCCATGGCGTGTGGAACGCCGTGCGTGGCTTTCCGTGTGGGGGGCATTCCGGATTTCGTCGAGCACATGGTCAACGGGTATCTGGCGGAGCCATTTTCGGTTGCAGACCTTGCCAGAGGGTTGAGAATGCTCATTGAGAGTGAGGAGTTGCGAGGGGAGTTCTCAGCCAGGAGCAGGGCGCAGGTTGAGAAAAAATGCGGGCAGGAGATTGTGGCGCAGAGATATACCAGACTGTATGAGGAGGCAATGAAGGGAAGGAGAAGAGGATAAGACATGATAAAGCCGCCTTTGCTTGAGGAGTTGCCGCCACCGCCCACCGGTATGAAGGGGTGGCCATGGACGGAGGCGTCGAAGTCTGTGCCTGAAACCATTGAGAACGGGCACCCGTGGCCCAGAATCACGATTGTGACGCCGTCCTATAACCAGGGTTCATACATAGAGAAAACCATACGGTCGGTGTTGCTCCAGGGATATCCGAACCTTGAATACATGATATTTGACGGTGCTTCGACAGACGGCGCCGTTGAAGTTATTCGGAAATATGAGCCGTGGCTGGCCTATTGGGAGAGTGTGAAGGATCGGGGGCAGAGCCATGCTATCAACAAGGGCCTTCAGCGAGCCAGTGGATCAGTTCTCAATTGGCTGAATTCGGATGATTACCTTCTCCCGAACGCGTTGGCCAGGGTTGGCCGCCTCGCTGATGCTCATCCCGAGTGCGTTGCATGGGCAGGGGCTTGTCGCAGGGTTGACACTAAAGGCAGGATAATAGCGGTGTATGAACCTAGAAATCTGACCCACGACGGATTTGGTGACTGGTACAGAACCGGTTATGTTTCGCAGCCGGCGTGTTTTTTTTCCATGGAGGCAGTCAAGAAAATCGGCCTTGTGGATGAAGAGATTCACTGGTGCATGGATTACGACTACCTTCTGAGGCTGGCTGGAGCCGGGCCTTTTGCGTCCACCAAAGAAGTGTTGTGTGATGAACTATGGCATCCCAGGTGCAAGAACTGGGCTGATAATGGGCTCATGAAGGCGATGGTGTGGACTCTTCAGATCAAGCATGGTTACCAGCACATCGCCGTCAAGGAAATGGCGGCGATCTATGACGAATGGAACCGATTACGCCAAGGTTCTCCGCTTTATAAATTGCTGTGGCATCTGGGGATAGCCTGGCGGACCATTCGCAACAACATAAGATTCGGCCGTTAATATGGGCTTGGTCACGACACATGAAAACGCATCATCCCGAATCCACGCTGGCGGAGAACTGTCTGTTTGCTGGTGCGATGTTCTGGTTAATAAAAAGATTAACATCCTTCTCGGCACGATGGCGGCTGTAGCGGCGGTCGGAGCATACCTGAACAGCCTGCCCAATCCGTTTGTATTTGACGATGTGCCAACCCTCTTCACGGTGACGAGGTCGCTGCGTGGCTGGATTGTGTGTCCTGCATACACTCGATGGCTGGGCTACTTTTCTTTGAAATTAACCTACATGTTGGGAAGGATGGATCCAGCGATTCACAGACTTGGCAATATCCTTCTGCATGCGATTTCGGCTGCGATGCTGTTTGGGTTGGTGCGTCGAACGCTTTTGAGACCTGTCTTCGGGGGCAAGTTTCAATGCTCGGCCGCATGGGTTGCCGGTGCGACAGCTTCGCTTTG
>CALETX010000039.1 GCA_937920455.1 uncultured bacterium | reverse complement strand
GGTTGCGCTGGTGCTGGCGGCGGCGTATTTCTCGGCGGTATACGGACAGGCAGGCGGCATTGCCCGGCTACTCTAGCGAGTCAGCGCCTGGCGCCAACGTTCACCATCTCAGCACCCTTCCTCTCCCAATCGCCAACTATGATTGCAAGGCTTCATCTAAAAAAATAGGGAAAGTCCATGGTTTTAATACATTGACAGGAAACGTGTTGCTTTTCGCGCGTTGTCGGCGGCGCTGTTTCGACAACAAAATCTAGGGTTATCCGCACTCGTTTTGTGTAGCTCGAGCAAGGAGAGTCTTACGGTGCATTTTGCTTCGCCAAAGTGGGTTGCCGGTCATCTCTGGACAGGTTTGATTGATTGATCGTGGCACGACTGTGGTTTCAGGTGTCCGAGAGTGGCGAGGACGACGGCGGTTTTTCTGGTTCGACGGGTGCAAAAAAATGTTGACAGTGTTTCGCAATTGCGTAACACTGGTAGCATGACGATGGAGAAACTCGGATATTCCTATCAAAAAAAATACGTGTCCCTTGCTGGCTGGCTCAAGGACGCAATCAGACTAAAAAGGCTCAAGTCGGGGGAAAGATTGCCAACAGTCAGGCGTCTGGTAATTCAACATAAAGCCAGCATAAGCACAGTTATGCACGCAATCCAGTTGCTCGAAATGGAAGGATGGGTACGACGAGTCCCCGGTAAAGGTGTGTTTGTGTGCGAACCGCCGTCTTCTTCGCTTTCCAATAGCAAAACTTTTCTGACCGACAGCACAGCAGAAATTGTTTCTCAGTCAAAGTTGAATGGCGCTTGTATAGGCGTCGCATGTCACGAGTACCCGCGCGACGCATCCCTTCAGAACGTTTGCTTTGACCGCCTCCTGCGCGGCGCCGAATATGAGATCCACTCACTGGACGGCAGATGCCAGTTGTTCACGGTGCCCGCAAATGGAAATCAAACGCGTGCTCACCCCGTGATAGAAGCTGTGGGCGACCATTCTGTAAATGCCGTTATCGGTATTGGTGGTCATTGGCACGGCGCACAGATTAAGGAAATCTCCGAGACTCTAGCGCTCATGGGCGTTCCTCTTATTCAGGTGTATTCGGATTCCTATCCCGGGCTGATGGTTCATCGCGTAACGGTGGATTCTGCAGCAGGAATGCGACTTCTGGCGCGCCATCTTATGGAACTGGGACACTCGCGCGTATGCTTCCTAGGCTGGAGTGATCACGGCTGGTCACAAGAGAGGCTAGAGGCCCTCCAACGGGCACTGCCACAAGAACCGTCTGTTGTGACCATTCCCTCGCATGCAACGAATGTACGAGATCTTTTGAGGCGTGAAATAGACCTTCATGTGAGCACGGTCACCGCTCTTGTGGCAGCGAACGATCGCATGGCTGCCATGACCATCGAAATTCTGCGGGACATGGGCCTGAGAATTCCCCAGGAAGTATCGGTTTCGGGTTTCGATGATGACTATCAATTCCGTGGTGCACACATAACCACCGTTGGACTTCCTCTGGAGCAGGTTGCAGCCTCAGCAGTTCGACTCGCGACATTTCTGCTTTTCAACAGCACATCCGCTTTTGTGCACGAGACTCGCCTCCAACCAAGGTTGCTAATACGCAACACAACTGGCCCCGCTCGCCGAGGGAGTTCAAACGGCACGGATTTGCCTCCTCGACCATCTGTAACAACTGCAAAGGTATCCTTGACAGTGCAGGAAGGAGCAGCCATGTAAGTCAAAATGGGGGCATCAGCACTAAAACGGGCAAGCGATCGCCGGGGGTGAAGCGATCATAAGGAGCGGCATGCCATGATTGCAAAACGCGCATTCTGGGCAACCCCGACAGTCTGGTTTTTCATCGCATATCTTGCATTGCCAGAATATATCTGGTCTGGAAACATTACGTGGAACACGACGTCAGGTGTCTGGGACTTTACTACGGCCAACTGGACTGGCGACAGAACGACATATCAGGATGGGGATGATTGCACGTTCGGCACGCCTGCAGGAAAGTACAATATAACTATTCCGAGCACAATTGCGCCTGGATCCATAAGGATTGAAAATACGAGTCCGGCTAATTATTTCATCTTCACAAACGCCGCAGACATCATTGGCACATGCATTGTGACTCAGGGGATGGGAGGAGCAGTCGAGTTCGCAGGCCGCAAACAATGGTCATTTGGCGGGGCAGTAATAAGCACCAATGGAATGATAATCTTCAGCCCGCCGGCTCTTGCGAATGGCGATCTTTGTCACCTTGGCACCAATGCCGTTATTTTGAGCGGTGTCTCCACTGCCAAATGCGGCAGATTCAGATACACAGCCAATACAACTGCAACGGGAACCGGCATTGACCAGGATTTCATTATTCGGGGCGTCGGCATCATTCAGACGCATCAATCGGGCAATACTGACGCTGGCCTTGCGGTAGGCAAGACGGTTTCTTTGGAAGGGCCCGGACATACTACACTTTACCTTGAGGATTATCTCGGTGGCGGCAACGGCGGCTTTATGGTAGTGGCATCGAACGGGATGATTCGCCTGGGTGGCAGCGCTTCTGATTCAAGAGAGATATGTCTTTTGAGCTTTGCAGGCAACGCTTTCGGGTTCAATCTCAGTGGAGCCGTCACAACGGACGTTGGATTGACCAATCGGCTTATTTTGAGAAACCGAAGCGGAAAGACACTCTTAGTCACCGCAAACAACAGCGCTTATTCAAATGGATTTGAAATTGCCACAGGGGCTGGACCCGTTGGCTTCACCACAGCATCTGCTCTGGGTTCGTCTAACGCGGCGGCGGCAAAAACCCTCATCCAAACCGGCGGCTATCTTTCAGTCCGCTTCACTTTAGGCAGCTCTGACCTGCTTCGTATAGATCCTTCCTCATGCGGTATCCTTGGCATTGATGCCTCAACAGACGCTGACATTGATCTGAGTCCGTCAGGGCTGAATATGCCTAACCTGCTGATTGGCGGCACGGCAGGAGCTCTTTACACAGGCGTTATCACCCCTTACGGAACAGAGTATCAGTTCGGCGGCTCGGCCCAGGGAGCGTGGCCTTATATCGGCACACTTCAGTTCGGCAACTACACACTAAACGATAATTTGCTGACTGGCGACAGGCGCGTCAGCATTGAGGGATCGCCAGGCAACACTTACATCTTCCGTCTTCATGTCGGAAATAACAATAACTATACTGGCGGGACCATCGTTAAGAACCGCGGTCTGCTTTCAATCGGTCGGACTGGAGGCATGCCTTTTGGTTCTGGCCTTGTGGAGATTCGGGCTGGAGGCGGCATAGGCGCGGCCCATACTAACGGAACATTCTGGGACGGCAGCGCTCAGTTCACCAATTACTTGCTCTACGCAGGAGCGGGGATTGTTCTCGACGAAAATTTTGGAGGGAATTACAGGGGGAGTAATGGTGGACATGGACGCTGGGGCGACTCCTCTCCAGTTTCTCTTAACGGTGGCACTCTGCAATGCTTAGCGGGCAAAAACAACACCTATACTGAAAGAGTCGAAGTGATACATTTCAGGCAGGGCTCTGCAGTGCAATTTTTGGATGGTGGTGGTACGTCCCGGTATTTCCTGGAAGCAACAAACCTGAGTCGGATCGGCCGGGCAACTCTCAGTGCTGTGGGTATGGGCGGCGGAGGCGGCGCTATGCGGGTGCGTTTGGCTTCTCCTCCTCTGACCAATGGTCTTATGCCACCATGGATGATCGCGCTAGACACGCGGGACTTTCTCAAATACAGCAGCGCCACGGACAGTCTGGGCGAAATCGGGGTTACAACCAACGGAGTGTACACGCGCAAGGGCGCCTCGGCGCTGAACGATCCTCCAGTTCCCGCCGACAACGTGGACCAGACAGCGGATCTGACCCTGAACAACAGTCCAACTGTCAACGCATTGAAAACATATGGGCTCAGCGGTTCGGCATACACAGTGACGGTAACAAGCGGCGGACTCGTTCTGTCAGGCAACAACAAGACGCACACCTGTAACTTCAGTTTCCCTGATGCAGAAGCGATCATCTGGGTTGTTGGCGGCAATAATACCTTCAATGGGATCATCACTACTGTTCATGGCCTCACCAAGGCAGGGGGTTCCACGCTCTATCTTGGCGCCAATAACTCAAGCACACTGAAGGGACCGATCACCATAACCGAAGGCGTGCTGCAGCTCAACAACAGCTCAACTCTGGGTCAGACAAATGATTTGTTCGTCGGCTATGGAGCCACACTGGCGATTAACGCACAAACGACATTGGATGTGGGTAGCCTCGGAGGAGATGGCAGCATCAGCCTTCTCAACAAAACTCTGATCATACATGGCGAAATGGATCCGGCATGTTCAGCCGCACCTGGACATCTGACGATTACTGGCTCTGGCGGATCAGTTACATTTACGAGTGAGTCATCTATGGTATTCGATCTGGATTCCGTATCTCGCATCAGCGATAAACTTGTTGTTTCAAATGCGAACGTAAACCTGAACTCCGTGCCCATAACGATCCGGAACTTCGGCGGTTTGGAGGAAGGATCATACGTTCTGGTCCGTGTGAGCGGTGGAACGCTTTCAGGCAGTCCTGGCAGCCTGTCTATGCCCGCAGGGACAAGAGGGAAAGTGTCTGTCGTCAATAATGAACTAGTGCTGGAAGTAGCAATGAGAACGAGAGGAACAATATTCGTCGCGCGATAAGAAACGAGTGAGGTTGTACAGCCAGGGTTTTCTTCCACCGGCTAACCCATGCCAGCACGTCTGTAACGATGTGTTCAAAAGCAGAAAGGTGTTCAAACCTGTGATCATGGAACCGAGAAAGGAGAGAATGAGAAACAAGAAGATGAAGAAAAACAGAAATCAACTTCCCTGCCTGTCGGCGGTACTAACGACGTTCGCAGTTTTGTTCGGGCTCTTCTTGTTTGGTATGGCAGCTCACAGCGAAAGCAGCGAATCACTCCAGATAGCCCTGAGCAATGTTATCAACGACGCACAGTTCGAAGCCTTCGAAGATGGCACGAAGTATATAAACGCGGCTAAAGTTGTCGGATCCGTCGTTGGAACAAATGCAGTCAGCTCCAAAGACCTGGTCCTCATAGAAAGCGCCATCAAGCGTTTGGCCGAACGACTGCCGGCGGGCGGGGCTATTCATCTGGGGGACCTTGAGGGCACTTTTGATTTCCGGTGCGTCTCCGATGGCTTAACGATAACGGGCGGGCGTGGAACCATACTTCTTGGAGCAGGCCAGAGCGATATCACGATAATGAGGAGTGCCTCAGTCCGGCTGGCTGGAGGGAACTCAAGCCGGGGCCCCATACGGCGCCTCACAGTATTATTCGCGCATGTGGGAAAGATCGAGTGTGATGTTGCAGACTCCTCCTTCATAGCAGCGGTCAACGGATGGGGAAGACAGGCATTCGAAGCGTCAGCGAGAATAGATAATACTCTGTTCCTGTGGTTTTCTCGCAACTGGCCGTTTGCGGATTACAATATCCATCTTGCAAAGCCCGATCCCGACCTGTGGCAGAAAAACTGCCAGGCCAAATTTGATTTTAAGGGAGGAGGCAACAACACTCGAGTGTATCTCATGATAGAAACTGACTACGGAAATCCGGGTGTTGGAGTGTGGATTGCCAACGCCAATGGGGCGGCATTCTATCATGGCGCCACCGAACGAGGATCATCTCAAGGGCCTGGGTGCTATTATCTGCAGAACTGTCGCAACACCCAAGTGGGATTACGTCGCATATTTTCCGGCACAAAAGGCGGGGGCTCTGGCGCCATTCCCTCGCATGCCATAACTGTTGAGGGTGGAGAGGGAAATATCCTCCATGTGCTGACAGATATGGCCAATCCTGTTGATGTCTCGCTGGTGAACAGCGACGCCAAGCTGCAGCTCTGGTCGGTAAGCCTTGAATTCGGGGCGACGGGTATTGGATATACGGACGTCACACGTTTCGCTTTCACACCATACACAATGCGGCCGGATGGAACCAATGCTGCTGTTGCAGATAAACTTGCAGGACAACGAGCCCCAGAATGGGTCACCGAGAGAAACAAGAAGTCAGGATGGCCAAACACTCCTGAAAATGTTGCCAAACTGGCCTCGTGGATTCGCAGCGGGCGGGAAGTTTGGTGGCCGATCAACGCAAAGGACGAGCAAACGCTCGGCAAGGGAGAACTGGACCTGTTGAGCGCAGCATCTCAGGGCAAATCCGAAATAGCTTTCCCATCTCCGCCTTCGATTCCGCCAACCGACGCGCCCCGTTCTTTCCGGCCGCTTTACTACACATGGGAAAAAGACTACGGCCAAGCCCTTCTTGCGAGTGGCGCGGACCCTACTGGAGAGAAGCCTAGCGATGATGGTTTTGCGCG
>CALETX010000038.1 GCA_937920455.1 uncultured bacterium | reverse complement strand
AAGAATACTCCAATGTAACCTATGATCATAAGCAGCAGGCCGAACAGCATAAGTGCGAGTGTCACGCCTCCGCCTTTGCCGCGGGATGATCGGCTGCGGCTTGATGTTCTTCCCATGGCTCTGAGGATGCCGTATCCGATGAGCGCTATAACCAGTATGCCATGCAAAACACCCATAAGTCGAATGTTCAGACGCATGTCACCGTTCAGGATATGGCTTGTTTCATGGCCAATGACGCCCTGCAACTCGTCACGTGTCAGGAGCTTAACACATCCTCGCGTGACCCCTATTACTGCGTCTTGCGGAGAGAAACCGGCTGCGAATGCGTTAATACTGTTTTCCTCGTCGAGGATAAAGACTCTCGGGAGCGGCAGACCGGCGGCTATTGACATCTCCTCGACGACGTTGAGAACGCGTCTCTCGTCTGGATCCGTGGTTTCTGGGTGAATCGGTCTGCCGCCGAGGAGGTGAGCCACAGCCTCGCCTCCGGCTGCAAGCTGGCTGATCTTGTAGATTGTTCCCCCCAGAATGATTGCCAGTGTTATTCCAGCCACCGATAGGAAGAGTGAAGGATTTAGAAACTGAACAGGTTTCTCGATGTTGGCGCTCTTGCCGTATGCAAAGATCAGTACAACGGCCGCGTAGACTGCCAGAACAATAAGGATAACGGCAGCGATATAACATCCCACCAGAAAACTCGTCCGCCGTCTGGCCAGGTCCTGATGGCGGAAAAAGTCCATTGTCGAGGTTACTGTTTGAGATGTCACAGTACTCAGTAAGATCAGAACTTGACCTTCACCGCCTCGCGTTCGGCATCGGTCTTGACTTCGAATAATTCTGCCGCTCCGAACCCGAACATGCCGGCGAACATGATATTGGGGAAAGTTTCGCGGGTGGTGTTATAGACCATGACGGCGTCATTGTATGCCTGGCGCGCGAAGGCGATCTTGTTTTCGGTTGAAGTCAGTTCCTCCATTAGACGGTTCATCGTCTCATTCGCCTTGAGGTTGGGGTAGTTTTCGAAGAGGGCGAAAAGCCGTCCCATTACGCCCGTCAGTGCGGACTCAGCCCCCATGAGATCGCGCATGGCTCCGGGGTCTCCGGGCGCGGCTGCCGCACGGCCGCTTGCGGATACGGCCTTGTTGCGGGCCTCAATGACTGCTTCGAGTGTCTGGCGTTCGTGAGACATGTACGCCTTGGCGGTTTCAACGAGGTTAGGAATGAGGTCGTATCTGCGTTTCAACTGGACGTCAATCTGTGAAAAAGCGTTCCTGTAACGGTTACGCATGGCGACGAGTTTGTTGTAGATGCCTGCGAGCATGAGAGCCGCCACGACCAGCAACGCGATGATTACGATTAGAGCTATAGCCGTTCCTGACATATTTGCGTCCCCTTCCGGACAGCTTCACTATGAAGCCGCTTTTTGTTCATGAATACAAGGATCACATTGGCCAGGCAACCTAAAAACAGCGCTATGAGGGAATTACTCATGGCCCTTCATGTACGGTTGCCTGCAGTGTCGAGCAGGCGGTTGTGTTGAGAAGTTGAGCGGAAGGATGTAAGATTTGGAGTATGAACTACTTTCTTGTTTTTGGAGGCGTCACAATTCTGCCCTTCGGCTGCGGACTTTTGATCGGTGGCCGACTCAGGAAAATGATGCCGGTTAACACACACTTCAGGCTGATGGCGGCAGGGGCCGCTCTGACCGGCTGGTTTGTTCTTTCGCGACTGGCTCGCGGTTATGCGGAAACAGATGGGCGATTATGGCAGGTGGCAGAGTTCTGGGCTCACGCCGGCAAATGGCATGTATTCTCTGCCGCAGGGATGCTGGTTCTTGGTGTTGCGGCACGGACTGAGACGTCGGGGCGGGGGCTGGCTGGTGCATCATTACACGTCTTTGCGGCTCTCCTGATTGTGTGCCTGACACTCTGGCGTACGATTCCTGTATATTTATTTCTTGGAGGCGAGACGCGGCGGGATGCTGAGGGGTTCTTGCGACAGACAGTGCCGTACACCTGCGGACCTGTGTCGCTTGCCAATCTGATGGAGCGGTCGGGCATGTCAACTCCGCCCGGAGCAGAACGTGAGCTTTCGAGACTTGCCGGCACAACATGGGAAGGCAGTACAATGTCAGGTCTCATAGCGGCCGCCTCCAGAGTGGGTATGCGTGTAGTTGAATGCAGAATCATGGGCATTGATGACCTGGAAAGAAAGGGCATGCCGGCAATCGTCTTTATTTCGACCATTCCTTCTGTGCGTCATGCCGTGGTGTACAGTGGATGCCATAAGGAGCTTGTTGAGTTGATTGATCCGGATCGCAGTCGCATTGTGTGTCCGCGCGATCGGTTCAAAGAGGTTCACTACGGAAAGAGTCTGGTTCTGGAAAGGATTGATCGGTGACGCCCATAAGAGTGCGATTTCCCGTGACATCCTCCCTTTGTTGTGCCCATAGGGGCGATGGAGCCGGCGGATTACGGACATTAAGGGCCGTAGTTGCTCCTGTCAGCTAGATTCTGGATTTACAGGCGCCATGGGCGAGCGGTCAACGGGTTGATCGTTCTGGCTAAACGCGGAGGAAGTCGTAGGATTGACATATGGTAATGCAGAAGCGAGTAGCGGGAGTTTCGGATTGGAATGGGAGGATGTGAGACATGAAGAACATGCGAGTCATTAAATGCGCGGTGGGTTTTCTTTTTTCTGCACTAGCCTCCTCGTGCATCCCTGTTTTTCAGAATCCGTTGCCTGGGCCTTCGCCTGATGAGCGGATTGTTGGAGAATGGGTTTCTACCAATGAGACTGGCGAAGTTTCGCTCGTGTATTTCTTCCAGCGGCGAAACGGATGGCTTGATGTGGTGTGCGTGAACAACATCAACAGCGAGGCCGAGACGAACGGCGTGAGTGTTCAAGTGTTTGAGGGATATGTGTCGAGCGTTGCTGAAAGGCGGTTTCTCTGTGTGAAGAAGCGACCGGCCGACAAATCATCAGCGGCGGCCGATGCGGCGCAGGCCGAGTGGTTTCTGATGGTGGTGGATTTTCCCCAAGGAAGCCTGCTGCGCTTGACGCTTCTTGCGAATGACAAGATTGGAGAGCTGATTGAGAAGGGAAAACTGGACGGCAAAGTTGAAAAAGGGAAATTTGTCACAACGGCAAGAGTAAGCATGTCTGGTGAAGCGTTGGCCGATGCCATAAGGAATGAAGGGCTGGATGCGTTTGTCAATGAGGAAGCGACTGTTGTGTTACGGCGTGGCGGGCCTAAATGATGCGCAAGCAGCAATGTCTTTGTGTGCGCCAAGCAGTTGTGCTGCCAGATTGAGATGGATGCGCAATGAATCAGCGCCTGGCTGGGTGGCTCTAGTGGCCTTGACTTGTATCGTGGATGGATCAACTCCAATATGTTTTGGTGGAGACGATGTTGTTGCTGATCAGGAGCGCTTCCTGGCGGATACTGCGAGTGTTATAATGGCCAGTGCTGGTATTGTTGAGGAACGAGCCGGGCATGGGAGGAGGACAATGATCACAAAGAAGTACAAACCATCAGATTTTGTTTCGCTTTTTGTGGATCGGTCAGAGTGGAGGCCTTTCCCGCAACGGGCGGACAGGCCGGAATGGGAAAGGATTATGGCGTCTTCATGGAATGGCAAGAAGGCAGCGCACATAATCACAGAGGCAGAATCGTTGCTTGGCGCCTCCTGGCCATCACTGCCTGCCACTCTTTATATGCGGTTTGCGAGGGACGGTAACCGTTCTGAGTTTGAAGGGCCGTTTCATACAAGGCGTCACAGACTGGCTGTGTTGACGATGGCGGAGTGCCTGGAGGCGAAGGGCCGCTTTCTTGACGAGATCATCAACGGGGTCTGGGCCATTTGCGAAGAGAGCACGTGGAGCCTTCCGGCGCATATTGGGAACATTCCGCTTCCGCATCATGACACGGCTTATGTGGACCTTTCGGCATGTGAAACGGCGATCGAACTTGCTGGGATTTCTTATTTGATGGGAGATGCTCTGGATTCTATCTCGCCTGCTGTACGTAAGCGCATCAAATATGAGATCATGCGTCGCGTGGTAGAGCCTGTTGAAGCAAGAAACGATTTCTGGTGGCTTGGGGGCAAGAACAATTGGACGCCATGGTGTTGTGGCAACGTGCTTGGCTCCGCGATGTATCTGATGGAAGATAGGGAGCGGCTTGCGCGTCTGGCGTGGAAAGTTTCTGCGGCTGTTGACAAGTTCATTGCCGGCTACGCTCCGGACGGGGGATGCGATGAGGGCCCTTCATATTGGGTCGTCGCACCTGGCGCGTTGCTTGTTTTTCTGGAGTTACTGCATTCACGCAGCGGCGGGAAGATTACTTTCTATAACGAACCTCTGATCAGGAATATGGGCAGATTCATCACAA
>CALETX010000037.1 GCA_937920455.1 uncultured bacterium | reverse complement strand
CAGGAAACCGTTGGCTATGGGGCTTCCGGAATCGAACTTTGATCAGAGCGGCGCAATAAGCGCTATGACGATACCAGACCAGAAGCAAGTGGTGGCTTGTAACGCTAGCAGCTGAGCCAGAATGCAACTTTATTGGTACCTCTAAGCCGCGTTCAACGTGTGCACAATTCTCAAAACATAAACACATCAGGTGAACAGATTCGATCCATGTAAAGAACATCGTGCCGCTGAGCATCAGCCGGCTGGAGTACGCTGCTCCTAGGGACAATTAATCCTGAGCGGGACTATGGGCAACGGAAGAACGCCGCATCTCACCGCCCAGCGGTCATAAAGTCCAGCGAGCTCGGCAACAATATCAGGCATTGAGGCGGCGAGATTATTCTCCTCTATCCGGTCGGTTTCCATGTCGTAGAGTTCCCATGGAAGATTCTGGCCGGCGCGGACGATTTTCCATCGTCCGCTACGGACTGCTGCGTGTCCGCAGTGTTCCCAGCAAATCGGTTCAGGGCGGGAGACGCGGTTTTCTTCCCCGCGCGCGACTGGAAGGATGCTGGCGCCGTCCATTTCGTCGTGTCTCACTTCCGCGATTGCGCAAAGCGTTGGCGCAAGGTCCATTATGTGGGCGGCAGTGTGCACGATGCCGCCCGCGGGCAGTCCTATCGGCCAGCAGGCGATGAACGGCGTGCTTATTCCTCCTTCATGGGTCCATGCCTTAAACTTACGGAATGGCGTATTTGAGGCATTTGCCCAGGGCAGTTGGTAGCTCATGAAAGTTTCGGGTCCACCTGGCATTCGGGCCGGATTGTTGCCCACAACACATCGGCGGCCGGTTTTTGTAGGAAGGTTGTAAAATTCCGGCCATTTTCCTCTTGGAGTATCTTCGCGAAGGAATTCTGCACACCCACCGTTGTCAGAAAGAAAAATCGTCAGCGTGTTTTCGAACATGCCAAGACGCTTGAGACATTCTATCACGCCGGCTATCGCCTGATCCATTATTGCGACCTGCGCCGCATACACAGCCATGAGCTCAGCCCACCACCTTTTGTGTCCGATATTGTCCCAATCAGGCGCCTCCTCGTCGCGTTGTGAGAGGATAATGTCAGGCCGCAAAATACCCTGTTTTATGAGGGATTTCAGCCTTGTTTCTCTGACGGCATCCCAGCCGATGTCATAACGGCCTCGAAATGGAAGGATATTGCGTTCTGGCGCGTGCAAGGGCCAGTGAGGGGCAGTGAACGCCAGGTAGCCGAAGAAGGGTTTGCCAACAGATGCAGCTTCCATGATAAAACATTGCGCTCGGCGTCCGAGTTCCTCGGTAAGATAATAATCGCCAGGCAACTCTTTGATGTCCACTAAACGGTTTTGGTCCATGAGGACGGGGGGGTCGTAGTAGCTTCCGGCTCCTGCCAGCGTTCCGTAGTAGCGATCGAATCCGCGCTGCGTCGGAAGGGGATGGGTGGGATTGCCTGCTTCTTGTCGCCACTGTTCGGGGATATGAACATGGTAGTGTCCGCCGCAGTGCCACTTGCCGCTCATCCATGTGTAATACCCACTATTTTTCAAAAGTTCAGCAATAGTTGGCACGTCCGGTCTAATGAAACCTCGGTAGCCACGGTGACCCTGATCCGCCACCATTGCCCCGACCCCGGCACGATGGGGATGGCAGCCGGTGAGTAAGGATGCTCTGGACGGACAACACCTGGCGCAGTTGTAGAACTGCGTAAACCGAACGCCTTTTTCAGCGAGTTCGTCGAGGGCCGGTGTTGGAATCTCGGATCCAAAAGAACCTATATCGCTGAAACCCATGTCATCTGCTAGGATGATGAGAATGTTTGGCTTGTTCATGGCCTGAGCATCTTCCTGCCCGAAAGATCACGCAGCACTTATGGGCATCTTTCTGTCTTGCGTCAAGAAGCCTTCGTCAGTTGGGTTCGTCATGGAAACCTACACGCTTGTCTGGTCCATGCGTCCATCGCTACGGCTTTGTCGGGGAACCAGAGAGCAACGCGTGCGAGGCCGGATTTATTCGAATACTCAAACATAAACTACCTGTGGTCCGCTCTGCTTTGCAAATCTACCGAAGCTTCCACCCGTTCCCCACATCAAATTTGCCTGACGGAATCACGGCGTTTGTGGGACATCAAATATGCGGACTTGAAGGCAGGCGTTGCCATCTGCTATCGCAGTTGCGCTGACGAATCGCGGTAGGACGGAGACAACATGGCCGAACAACTGAACTTTCTTTTCCTAAACACGGACCAGCAGCGGTGGGACACTCTTGGTTGCTATGGGAGCATGGTTGCAAGAACGCCGAATCTGGACAAGCTGTCGGCAGAGGGGGTGCGTTTCGACCGGTGTTACACAACCAATCCAGTTTGCATGCCGGCGCGCGCCTCATGGTTCACCGGCCAGTATCCGAGTCACCACGGGACATGGAATAACGGCGTGCCGCTGAATCCCGACGCCGACATGATCCATATCCGGCTCAAGAAAGCGGGATACCACACGGCCCTCATAGGCAAGATTCACTTAGACAATATCTGGCGGCGTTCAAGTCCGCATCCGAAATACGGATTCGATCTCCTCATGGAATGCGAAGGCGATCCCTACTGCAAGGATGATTATTTTCGGTGGCTGGAGGAGCATGGTCTTTACGAAGCATATATGGCGCAGTTCAAGGCGGGCGGACATATCGACCGCTATGTGCGCGATATTCCGCACGATTTCCACATGAACACGTGGATCGCGGACCACGCAACAAAGTATTTTCAGGCCCGAAAGGCTGACCGTAAACCGTTCTTTCTTTCTGTGGGTTTTTTCGATCCGCATCATCCTTTTGATCCAATCGAGCCATACGCGTCAGCGTTCGATGCCGCGCAAATGCCATCGCCGATCGGTGGCGATGACGAGACTGCGATGACGCCTTATGCCCTTGAAAGGCGCAAGAGTTATGGCCGCGTTTGTGGTGACCCGGCGCGGATTGGAGCAACAATTGCGGCCTATCATGCCAAAGTGGCATGTGTTGATTCCGCCGTTGGCAGGATACTTCGGGAATTGGAGGCTTGCGGCCTTGCCGATGTCACCGCGGTGATTTTCACGTCCGACCATGGCGAACTGCTTGGCGACCACGGTATGCTGCACAAAGGTCCGTTTTTCTACGAAGGAGCCATCCGTGTGCCGCTCATCTGGAGGTTTCCGAAGGCGTGGAATGTTCGGGGGATTGACGCCGGCTTTGCTTCTTCAGTTGACCTTTCGCCTACGATTGCTGCACTGGCTGGGATCGAAGCCCCCCGCCTTGCGCAGGGCAGGCCGCTTTTCGACAGAAATGGTGGATTGCGGCCTCTCCCGGCCCGTAAAGCCGCCTTGACCGAGTGGCGTGGGGAGGCGGTAAATCAGGGCGCTGGCTCCCCTCCGAAACCTGCCGTACGATGTCTGACAACGGCGGATTGGAAATATGTGCATTATGAAGGAAAGGATTTTGGAGAACTGTACGACCTCAGAAACGATCCGCTGGAAACCAGCAACTTGTGGGATAAAGCGGAATATCGGAGCACAAAACGCGAGCTGCGCGATCAGCTTCTTAGGTTTATTCTCGAAAATGAACCGCTTCCTCGCAAAACGGATATATTCTGAATGTTTCGTCTTGCTTCTTTCTTGCGCGGGGAATACTGAACGGGACTTTTGCGCGCAAGAAAAGCTTCACAGAGGCGGATTTCACGTCGGCCTGAAAAAATGAATGCTGGGCTTGGAACTGTTTTCCGGAAGACGCTTTCCGTCGCAAGGGTGACGGCTGGCATTTTGGCTTTGGCACTGGGATGTGTTGGCCTTCTGCTGCCGGTGGTGCCCCAGGTGCCTTTTTTTGTCGCCGGCTTTGTGCTGCTTGCTCCAAACGTGCCGTGGCTAAGACGCTGCGTCGCGTGGCTGAGGCTGAGATATCCGCAAATCGGCAGAAGAATATCCCGTTTCACGCGCGGACATAAACGGGGATCGGATTTCCGGTCCACCTCAGGATGCGAGTAACAGCCGGCTCATTGAGCGCACTTGCATCCTTTCACCGCGCGCTGACTGAACTCCAAACACCACCGCAGCTCACGCGCAAGCAGCCTTCAGTGTATAACGCGCGCAAAGCTGAGATCGGCCGGCAGCGTTTCGATGCGGGGGCTCAGGCCGGCTGCTGTGTGCGGCGATGAGGCGGGGCGTGGATGCATCGGCCATGCACTGCGTGAGCCGCCTCCATCCACATTTCCGACAGCGTCGGATGCGCGTGAATAGTCTTTGCCAGTTCCTCAGCCGTGAGTTCCGCTCTGATTGCAAGAGTGGCTTCAGCGATCAGCTCTGTT
>CALETX010000036.1 GCA_937920455.1 uncultured bacterium | reverse complement strand
CAGATGCCCAGTCGCTAAGGGTGGCAAATGTGATTGGACCGTAAACTAAATCGTCGCTGATTTTGATATACCAAGTATCTGGTTTGTCGTCTGGAGCCTTGAGACCGTCGTATATCTTGGACATAAGCCTTGAAATCCGTGACTGGACTTATAATATAAATTACACTGTCGCGCTCCAACAATTAACACTTTTGCGGAAACATCTCATTCCGGTCAAGCGGATGTTTTGGAATTTAGGTCAGATTAAGGGTATGCCTTCAACAAGACGCTTGCCAATCGGGCGGAGACAGAGTTTATTTCAATTTTGCGCGAGATGCCAGCAGAAGCTTGGCTATTGTTGGCGGGCATATCATGAAAAAATTTTTGCTTTTATTTTTCTTGGCGGGCCTTGTTGGCGCGGCCATGGACAAGTCTTTGGCGGGTGAAGACGGCTTTGCGGAGACACAGTTTCAGGAGGCGTATCAACTCCTTTCGCAGGCCGATGACGCCCGCGACAGACGTTCGTGGTCGGATGCCGTCAGGTTGTACGGAGCGGCCCTTGAAAAATACTCAGCGCTTTCGAAACGATATCCGGAGTATCAACCGGCTGTGGTCAAGTATCGTCTTCACTACTGCAACAGCCAAATGGAGATGATCCTGCGCAGAGTGGAGGACAAGACTATTGATCGTGCCGGCAAAGAGGGGGGCGCTGTTCCCCGAACGGCAGGCGCGGAGCTCAAGCAGATAAAGAATGCGGCTAGGCTTCTGATGAAGGATGGCAATTTAGAGAAGGCGCGGGTTGTGTTGATGGATGGCCTCAAGCAAGCGCCAGACGATCTGGGCATTCGGCTTATGTTCGCTTCGCTTCAGTGTCAGTCTGGGGATTTCGAGGCCGCATCGTTCCTTGTGGAGTCGTTGAAGAGGGACGCTCCATCAAATGCAGCGGTGCATCTTCTGGCCGGCACTGTGGCTTTTGCCCTCGGCCAACAGGAAGAGGCCCGCGAGGCCATTCAACAGGCGCTGGAGCTCGACCCGCGCCTGCGCGCGGCGCACTATGACATGGCGCGACTTTTGACCCTGCTGTCGCCGCCTGACGTTGAAACGGCGAGATTTCACTACCAGCAGGCTCTTGACCTGGGGGCAATCCCGGACCGTGCTCTTGAGCATGAGATTGAAATGTTGTCCGGCGCGCCCGCATCCGCTGAACCCGAGATTCCGGCTGGCAATCTGCCTCCTGCGCCTGAGCAAGTCGAGCCAATGCTTGAATACGAGTGAATCACATGTTGCGGTCGAGCCTGTCTGATGACGTCGGCGGCTGTCGGTCATTTTTGTGGCGCTGGTTGAAGCACAATCATGATATCTGGAGACTCGTGGCGTTCTCCATGTTGACTGTTGGTCATCGTGTCGGAAGGCATTGGCAATATGAATGCAGAGGAACAAAAGCAGATCCTGACGGGACCGTGCGGGTGGCGCAGCGATTGCGGAGCAGCCAGGCGGGGTGTATGTTTGAACTGTCTCTCACGGGCAAAAGGGTGTTTCGCAATAAGTGTGTGCCCGTGAAGGATATTCTCGCATTGTCGCGCGGGGGTGGAAAAAGTGAATATGATATCTAAAACGGTCAAATCTCTCATTAAGCCGGCATACCGTTCTTTGCGGAAAGTGGTATCCACCGACAGGCCTTCTGGGTGGACGATCGGGACCTTTTCCGGTTGTGAAGTGGCATATCGTAAAGGGACATCCGATGAAGATGTAATTGCTGAAAGTCTTGACAGGGACATATACTTCTCCGGCGTTCCGGAATATCAGCCCAAGGAGGACGACACGATTATTGATGTGGGAGCCCACATCGGCGCATTCGTTCTCCGGGCGTCGAGGAAGGTTCCTCGGGGAAGGGTCTTCGCGATCGAGCCGTGCGGCGAGTCGGTCAATCTGCTAAAGATCAACATCGCGCTCAATCGTTTGGACAATGTATCCATTCATCATGCGGCTCTGGCTGAGAGCGACGGTGTGTGCACGCTGAACTACAGTCAGTGCAACTGGGGACACTCCACCGTGGCTCGTCGGCTTCGTCTCTTCGGTTCGAACCGATCGGAAACTGTCCCTGCGATGTCCCTTTCGGGCTTTCTGAGTCAAAACAGCATTGCCGGGTGCGCTTTTATGAAAATGAACTGCGAGGGCGCGGAATTTCCGATTCTTCTTGCGACGCCGGCCGAAGTCCTTGCTCGATTTGGCTGCATGCTCATATTGTACCATTCGGATATATGGACAAGAAATAGCGTTTCTGATCTGGTAAGTCATCTGGAGCGATCGGGTTTTGATTGTTCGTTTCGCAACAAGGTGGGGAAACGGGGTTGGATTATCGCTTGCCGTCGGCGGAAAGCGTAGGCCACCTTGGCACCGAAGCGCAAGATTCAGGAGAGATTCGTGGATCGAGAGGCCGAACACACGCATGGCGGAGGATTGGATCGCGACGCGCCTGGCGTGGTGGCAAGCGAACCCGAGCGTATTTTGGGGACTGTGGAGGATATTGTCTATCGGTCAGAGGAGACGCATTACACCGTTGTCCGTGTGCGCATAGTCGATAGAGATGAGTTGGCAACTCTGGTTGGAAACTGTCCAGCGATTTGGGTTGGCGAGGAGATCGAGGCCGAAGGGAAGTGGGTGCAGCACAGGAAATACGGCACTCAGTTTCAGGCGTCCAATATCACATGTATTGCGCCGACAACTGCTCGCGGCATCGAGCGGTATCTGGCCAGCGGCGTCATAAAGGGCGTGGGCAAAGTCACCGCAGCCAGAATAGTGGCAAAATTCGGAGAGGATACGCTGCGCATCCTCGACAAGGAATCCAAACGGCTGGAAGAGGTTGAGGGAATTGGCGAGATGAGGCGCAGGCAGATCAAGGAATCCTGGGACGCCAATCGCGGGATTCGGGAGGTGATGATTTTTCTGCAGGGGCACGGCATCGGAACAGCGCACGCAACGCGGATATACCGACAATATGGATCTCAATCCATAGCAGTCATCAAGGAAAATCCTTATCGCCTGTGTTCGGAGGTGTGGGGGATAGGGTTCAAGACTGCGGATCGCGTGGCGATGAGTCTCGGAGTTGCGCGCGATTCGGAGCTGCGCGCTCGCGCGGGCATCGTTCATGTTCTCGAGACCATGCGCGAGGAGGGCCACTGCTATTGCACGGCGGCGGAGTTGATCGTCAGCGCCACGGCTCTTCTGGAAATACCCGCCGAACGTCTTGCTGAGGCTCTGAATCATGACGTTGAGCAGGGATTGCTTGTGCGTGAGGATGACCGCGTATATTTGACAGATCTTCGCAACGCCGAGCAGGCGGTGGCCGAAAAACTCCTGCGGTTGATACGAACGCCGCGCCGTTTCAGGCCTTTTGAGACCACGAACGCGATTGCCCATGCCGAGAGGGTGATGGGCCTGAAGTTTGCGCCGATGCAGGCTGAAGCTCTGAGAATGGCTTTGTCTGAAAAGGTTTGCGTGATAACGGGTGGGCCTGGAGTGGGCAAGACAACAATCATAAAGGCGCTTGTGGACATCCTTGCCCGGCAGGGCGTGCAGGCGCATCTTGCCGCGCCAACAGGGCGTGCGGCGAAGCGGATGGAAGAGGCCACCGGCCGCCAGGCCCAGACGGTGCATCGCCTGCTAAAGTACTCACCTGGGCTCGGGCGGTTTGAACACGGGGCGGATTCGCCCATACCCGGCGATGTTTTCATTTTGGACGAGGTCTCGATGATGGATATTCCCCTTATGCAGGCATTTCTCTCGGCTCTGCCTGATCATGCGTGTCTGATCCTGGTTGGTGATGTGGATCAGCTTCCGAGCGTTGGCCCTGGAAATGTGCTGCGCGATATCATTGAGTCCGGCAGTGTTCCATTTCGAAAGCTGGAGACGATTTTCCGCCAGGAAAAGGGCGGCTGGATCGTGCGAAATGCCCACCATGTGAACCGCGGCGAGAGACTGGAAACCTCGCCTCGTGACGAGGACTCGGATTTCTATTTCATCTCGGCAGACGACCCGGGACGGATACTTCAGATTGCCATTGAGCTGGTGACTGTGCGTATACCGCGTAAATTTGGATTTGACCCTTTGAATGACATTCAGGTGCTCACCCCGATGCGTAAAGCGGTGCTCGGTACTGAAAATTTGAATGAACTGCTGCAGAAGGCATTGAATCCGGAGGGGGCCGCCATTGAGAGATTTGGTCGCATATACAGGGTGGGCGATCGCGTGATGCAGATACGGAACAACTATGACAAGGAAATCTTCAATGGCGACATTGGGAGGATAGCGGATGTGGATCCTGAGTTCGGAGCCTTGTCGGTGGATTTCGATGGCCGCCGAGTGGAATATTCCGCCGACGAGGCTGACGAGCTGGTACATGCTTACGCCTGCTCGATACACAAATCGCAAGGCAGCGAATACCCGGCGGTGGTGATTGTTCTGACCACCCAGCACTACAAGCTTTTGCAGAGGAACCTCCTTTACACGGCAATAACGCGCGGGCGCAGGCTGGTGTGTCTGGTAGGGCAGCCGAAAGCCGTGTACATGGCTATACGAAACAATGAAATCCTGCTGCGGCGGACCACGCTTAAGGAACGTCTCGCTGCGGGAGGCGTCACACTCCAAGCGAGCGGAAAAGGATATGCGCCACGACGCTCCATGCCGCGATTGCAGCCAATGGAATGAGAATGGCGCGGACTATGCGGCCTGTCTCGCATGAAAAATAGTCCCTGGTTGTCAGCAGGCAGAGATGGACAGGCGAAAGCATCATGCCGATGTATCCCCAGCCGTAGGCCAACGCAAGTGTGGCCATGGGTGTGAGGCCTGAGCCAGGGGCATTCATTAGTCCAACCACCATCGGAAAAGAGGTCCCTGTGAACCCCATAGCGATGCCGGTGACGAATCCAGCAAGCAATGGCAGCGCCGCCACCGCCAGCCAAACAGGCAGACCGCTTTCCACCAGCTCCATGCTGGCTTTCGGCAAGAGACCGGATTCGGTGAGGAAGACCTTGAATGTCAGGACGCCGAAAAGGGAGACCTGGGTGTTCAAAGATGTAGCTTTGAGTTGTGTAGAGAATAGTCTCAGCCGCTTCACGTCAGCTTTTGATGTGCTGGAGGTGTGACGCCTGCTGGTGAGGAAAATTTCATCCGCGGCAATGTATATGGTTGCACAGGCAAGGCCGGCAAGGAGAACGAGCATGTCCCTGAGTTTCTTCTCCACACCAGGCAAGAGAGTTGCCATTACAGACGGCAGAAAAAACAAACAGCCTACCACTATACCGACCGGCAGGAGCACTAACCACGCTCTGGTTGCAGCAGGTGGTTCGGATGACACTTCCACAGTCAGCCGCTTCACGTGAGGTTTCACAAGAACGACGTATCCGACCACGACAGAAACGATGGTATAGAAAGCTTCCGCTAAGAAGAACCTTCTAAAGTTCATTTCGAAGATGGAGAGCGCGACAATGACACCTGGATAGAGGGGCCACCAGTATTCCCAGATATGTCGAAACCAGTAGTTCACCGCGGCTTTCCAGTGTGAAAGATTCTCCTCGTTTCCTCCGGCCTGTTGAACAAACGGCGCGGAGACAAGAGCTCCGGCCGGCATGGGTATCAGGCCGATCACAGCCGGCAGGGCCATTATGGTGGCAACGCGTCCTCTCTCTCCGCCCCATCTTTTCACGCCATCGAGAACAGCGTCGGCATTCTCCTTTTCCGTGAGGTAACGTCCTATCTCAACGATCAACGCAATGATGCCGGCGAAGATCCACAGCTCCGGATTTCCAACTGCCTTGAACAAATTTGCGGCGACGCATGAAAAGGGAAGGCCAGCCCATATGTTAAGCGCGATTCCACCCATGATCAGCGATGCGCCGAGATGCAGACGGAGCCGCGTGAGAGCCAGAACGCCGGCGAAGACGGCAAGTATTTTAATTACGGCTGGCATGGCGGCGGGTAGCCTCTAGACACTCGGTTTGCGGCGTGTCCTTGTGAGCTGGCGGATTTTTACGCCCGCTTCTCGGAAGAGCCTTTTAGTTTCGCGGCTGAACTGATATTCGTCTTCAAACACGACTTCCCTGATGCCGGCGTTGATGATCATGCGACTGCAGATAAGGCATGGGCTCATCGTGGTATATAACGTTGCGCCGGCAAGCTCTATGCCGTGATAGGCTGCCTGCGCTATTGCGTTTTCCTCTGCATGCGAACAGACGCATTCGCCCAGACCAGCGCCTGATGGCAGGTTGCTTGCGCATCTTTTGCATCCGCCTTCGAAGCAGTTTCTTACCCCTCGAGGCGTGCCGTTATAGCCTGTTGAAATGATCCGTTCATCCTTTACTATGACAGCAGCGACGTTTCGCCTCAGGCAGTTGGCTCGCCTCGCCACGACGTGTGCAATGTCCATGAAGTACTCATCCCAGCAGGGCCTTTGTTCTCGGGGTTGCCGTGTGCCGGATTTTTTTGCCCTCACAGCGTCCTCCTGTTAATTCCGCCAGACTGAAGTGCGTTTCAGAGTGCCATTCATACATTTCCGGCGCTGCAGCGCAAGCACTTCGGAAAAGCTCGAATTCAGAACGACCCGTAGCCATGCCAGAACCATGTGCTTGAACCAGGCAAGCCCAGGGGTTTGCCTCTTACGAAATGATCTATGGGGCGCATTCTATCATGAAGCATGGGCAGGCTTGTCCAACTGTTTGATCCGCAGCCGCATTATGCTTCCCCACGGCTGCCTGAGAGAAGTTGGGTGGTTACGTGGGTGAGACGCGTGGGGTGAGGATCATAAGGTATTGGGCGCCGGCACGAACGGATTGCCGAGGAACACGCGATGGAGCGCCTCCGGTGCGTTAAGGCCGTTCTTGCGGGCGGTGGAGACATAGCCGCGGATTCGGCAGAAGTTCAGGAG
>CALETX010000035.1 GCA_937920455.1 uncultured bacterium | reverse complement strand
TGGCGGCCGGCTTTTCAGCAGACCCCCACAACGCCTCCGGTATCCTGTCTGGATCATTTTCGGCGACAAACTTCCCTCTTCGGCGTCCGCGCGCGAGGGGGAACTGGCAGTCTCCGAACTCGCAGGCCTGTGGTTCGATCTTCGGAAAAACAGGTCAAGAACCCTCGGACACCAGCTTGTCAGAATCTGCCGTCGTAACTGGTTCAGAACTGCCATCGCCGACGCCGACGGAACACGGCTCTCATTCGGACGCGCGCTCATGGTGGCCATCCTTGTCGCTCGCAGACTGCAACATCTGTCTGACGACGAAAAATGCATCGGCGTGCTGCTGCCAACATCAGTGGCCGGCGCTCTGGCAAATATGGCCCTGGCTCTTTCAGGCCGCGTCGCGGTGAACATCAATTTCACCGCTTCTTCCGAAGCCATAAGATCAGCCATGAGGCAGTGCTCCATCCGGACAGTGATAACCTCCCCACGCTTTCTCGCCCGCTTCAAAGATATGCCTCTGCCTGAAAATGTCGTTCACTTCGAAAACCTGATCAGAGCTCCGGCTTTCTTCGACAAAATGGCCATCCTTGCGGCCGCCCTGTTATGCCCCGCTTCGCGAATGCAACACCAGCCCGCAGGTCCCGACGATCTTGCCACGGTCATCTTCTCGTCAGGAACGACCGGCGAACCCAAAGGCGTAATGCTTGCCCATCACAACATCATTTCAAACATCGAGGCGTTCAGCGCCCTGATTCGTTTCAGCTCGAGCGATGGCATGGCGGCGATTCTTCCGTTTTTCCATTCGTTCGGTTATACTTGTTGCCTCTGGTGCCCTGTGCTGAACGGAGTGCGGTCTGTTTTCCACTCCAACCCGCTCGAAGCCGCTACCGTCCTGAAGATGGTTCGCCAAAACCGATTGACGGTCCTTCTTGCTACGCCAACCTTCCTCACAGCCTACGTGCGCCGTGGATGCCGGGAGGATTTTGCCTCCCTTAGGCTTGTCATAGCAGGAGCAGAAAAACTGCGGCCCGCAGTTTCTGACTCCTTCGCCAATACCTTCGGAATCAGGCCGCTGGAAGGGTACGGAGCGACGGAGCTCTCACCCGTCGTCTCGTTGAACCTTCCGGATGTGGAAATAGACGGTGTGAAACATGTCGGAACACGCGAAGGAAGCGTGGGTCATCCCGTGCCTGGAGTCTCCGTCAAAATAGTCGAACCGGACACCATGGCGCCGCTTCCGGACGAACGTGAAGGGCTCCTTATGATAAAAGGCCCGAACGTCATGAAGGGCTATATCAACAATCCGGACGCCACTGCTAAGGTTCTGCGCAACGGCTGGTACAACACCGGCGACATCGCATCCCGCGACAGCGAGGGATTCCTCTACATTCGCGACCGCCTTTCCCGCTACAGCAAAATCGGCGGTGAAATGGTTCCTCACATCGCAATAGAGGAAAAATTAATTCAAGCGCTCGGCAACCCAACGGGCGCCATTGCAGTCACCTCCGCGCCTGACGAGTCCAGAGGCGAACAAATTGTCGTGTTCTATACAGCCGAGGCCGGGTCTGCAGAAACGCTCTACAGGATCATGGCCGAGGCCAATATCCCGAATCTGTGGAAGCCGAAGAAAGATAACTTTATCAAGATAGATTCACTCCCGGCACTCGGCACCGGCAAGACAGATTGGCGACTACTCAAGAGCATGGCAGCGGAATTCGCAGCACGAAAAAAAGTCGCAGAGTCTTATGCCGCAAACGAACAAAGCCCCAACAAGGCCACTTTGCCGAGCAAGGCCATGCCTCCGGACAAAACATGAACCACAGGAGCAATCCATGAACAGAAAATATGTCAAATGGCTTCACGCTGAACTTCCCATCCTTGTCGAGCGTTCAGTTATCACCGAGGAAAGCGCCAGAAAAATAGCCGAATATTATGGCGATGTGGTTGAGACGGGAACCGCGCGCCGAGTTATCCTGCCAATATGCGCCGCATTCGGTTCCTTGCTGATCGGCGCAGGAATCATTCTGCTCATTGCCCACAACTGGGAAATGCTCTCAAGGCCGGCAAGAGCAGCGCTCGCAATCGGCCCACTGGCAGTTGCCAATCTGCTGGGATTCTGGACAATATGGACCAACCGTCGTTCCCAGTCATGGCAGGAGGGAATTTCAAGCGGAATATGCCTCTCGCTAGCTGCGTCAATAGCCCTCGTTGGACAGACATACCATGTGGGTGGGGACCTGAACGACTTCCTTCTGTCATGGCTGATATTTTCCATCCCGATTCTCTACACATTCAATGGCATTATTCCGCTTCTCCTCTATCTGGCGGGAATAACAGCCTGGGCCGGCTGCCAATCGGCAAATGAGTCGTCTGCACACCTTTTCTGGATTCTCGCCGCTGCCGCAGTTCCGCGGCTCATCATGGATGCCGGAGCAAACTTGTACTCGGCAAGGACCGCATGGGAGACATGGTTTGCCATGTCATGCCTTGCCCTCGGATTGGGCTTCACGATGAAATGGCAGTATGGTGGATTATGGACGGTTGCGTTCGCCTCTCTATTTTCCCTCTACTACCTCGCAGGTCGGTTACTGTACCAAGCAGACCAGCCGGCGCTTCTAATGCCCCTCCAGACCGGCGGCGCCACAGCCATTGCCTTGCTCTCATTTATGCTCACATTCGAATTCGTATGGAAAGAGATGTCCCATACCATGCGCTATCTGACGTTGCCCCATGGCGGATATGAGAATATTGTGGCGGTTGCCATCCTGTTCCTATTGTACGGCCTTTCGGCATTGGAAGCCACGCGTCGCCTCGATCGTTCTGCTATTCTCTACGGGTGCGCACCCGCAGTCGCGCTCGCAACATGGTCCGGCGCTATTCAATTTACGCATATCCCTCTTGGGCAGGTCGCATATAATGCCTACGTTCTGATTCTAGGCGTAGGAACACTTGTCGCGGCAGTTAGAAAGGAAAGACTCGGCTTGCTAAACGCCGGCATGGTCTTGCTTGCCGCTCTAACAGTCTCAAGATTCTTCGACCTGGATCTGGGATTTGTCGCCCGCGGCATAGTCTTCATCGCAATCGGCGCGGCGTTTCTCATGGCAAATATCATCATGGCGCGAAGATTTCGCACCGGAGGCTCAAAATGAATAAGAAATCAAGGCTCCTTATTATCTTTTCATTAGCCGCGATCGCTCAAATAGCCTTGCCGCTGTCTATGATCGCCAAGCGGGAGTTGGTTCTGCGAAACGGGGAACCCTTCAAATTCAGAGCCAGACCGGTTGATCCCTATGATCCGTTCAGAGGCCGATTCGTGGAGCTGACCCTCCAACCCACCTCCGCACCTTGGGGTGAACCCACGACAGAATCAGGAAGCCAGCGCGGCGCTGCCTATGCCCTGATCACGACAAACGCCGATGGGTTCGCCGAATTCAGCGTGGTGCGACGCTCCCCGCCAAATGAGGGACCCTATCTGCGTGTCGAGCTCTCCCACCTTGACGGTTCGGACCGAGCGCATTTCCGCCTCCCGACCGATCGGTTCTACATGGAAGAGACCGTTGCTCCAAAAGCAGAGCGACTTGTCCGGACATGGAGGAGCACGAATTCGCCGCCGCTGTACGCGCTGGTTCGGGTTCGACACGGAGTAGGCGTCATCGAGAACGTTTACGTCGGTGAGAAAACCCTGGCCGAGACCGCATCCGAACTTGAACCATACGAGCGATGAGCAAAACAAAGGCCGATGACTCAGCAAGCACGATTGCGGCGCGAGATTGGTAATGGCCATGGCTGCCAGACCAACCTGGGAATACGTCTGTGCCTAACAAGCTTTTGACACCATCCAGCGTCTCGCCCTGCTTCAGAGAGCGATGCGAACTGCTCGCAATCATCCTCACAGCGAGCGGCCATATTGCAATTGAACTGGCACCGGTACGTGCTGTGGTCTCTCCAATTCCAGCGCAGGGCGCTTATAACTTGGCCGCGGCAGCAGTATGGACTGCTTATGTTGTTTGGAGGCTAAGATCCGATCGGTCTCTCAAGACAGCATTTGGATTATCCCTTTCCCATTTTCTACCCGCCCTGAAAGCCAGCGCTCCATTCGGAGTTGCAG
>CALETX010000034.1 GCA_937920455.1 uncultured bacterium | reverse complement strand
CTATGCCGGGGAAGGGGACGTTCTTACGGCAGGACTTGTCGGAGCGCTTCAAAGGGCTTTTGGCCGTACGACCTTCACAGAAATCTTTTGCCCGGACTGGAAGGGAAACTCGCTCTTCCTTTCTCACATGGGTGAAATAAACCCAGAAATCTCTGCCACAAAGCCGCGCCTGGTTCTCAGAGACTATCCGTTTTCAGAAGCCAAACCGCCCGTTATTGCAGCATGCGCTGCAGAACCAGGTCCGGCCGTTTTTGTGAACCTGTCTCCCTGTCCCGAAGGAGACATGACTTTGATTGTGGCGCCCGTTAATGTCCTTCAGGACACACGGGATACCACGATGAAAACAACAGTGCGTACGTGGATCCGGCCCTGTTTGCCCATAGCCGCGTTTCTTGAAGAATACTCACGCGCTGGCGGAACGCATCACAGCGCATTAGTGCTCGGCCCGAAGGAAGAAGCAATAGCGGCCGTCGCCGCTTTCTCCGGATTCCGTCTGGTTCAAATTGGCTCAAGGAGAAGCACTCGATGAAAGCCTGGCATCAAACTGTTGCCCGTGCGGCTGCAAGAGACATTTTTAAAAGGGAGATAGACTCCTTTCTACCGAGGCGCATTCTCGATTTCCATGTTCACATATTTTCGTCCGCATCCCGTCCGGATAGGAGCACGCCATTTTCCTGCGCAGGGCATCCGTTGCGTTCTTATACTGTTGATGATTTTTTCGACGATTGCAAGGCCGCCTATCCGCGCAGGCAGGTATCAGCGGTCTGTTTCGGGATGCCGTTCACAGCATGGAATAAAAGAATCAACGATCGTTACGTGCTAAGGGCATGTGATTTCCAGCGCGCGTTTCCAGTGCGTCTCCTGGATCCAGAGCATGACACACCCGATGAAGTTCGGCGCGATGTGATCGGACATGGTTATGTGGGACTAAAGCCTTATCCTGACTACGTGCGGAAGATCAGCCCGAATGTGACGCGGGTTCCGAATATGCTGCCGGACAGCATAATGGAGATTGCAGATGACCTTGGGATGTTCGTTGTGGTTCACCTTCCGAGGCCTGGCAGACTCGCGGACACCGTAAACCGCAAGGATATTGCAAGGTTATGCCGCCGATGGACACGCGCGCAAATAATTCTGGCGCATGTTGGTCGGGCGTATTTCCTGAAGAACATCGTTGAGGGATTGGACGGCCTGACAGAAATCCCAAATTTATGGTTCGATACCGCCATGCTCAACCACTGGGAAGTCCTGGCATTTCTTTTCAAGCGGGCCGATCCGCGGCGGCTTCTTTTCGGCAGCGATGCGCCAATTGCTTTTGCCCCTGGAAAATCTGTCGAGATCAATAACCAATACACCTATATAACGCCGGCCGCCTGGGACTTGTCCATTCACGACACATCTGGGAAACTCGTGTTTACATCTTTCCTTTACGAAGAGTTGCGAGCTATCAGACGAGCGGTCGAAGAGACCGGCCAGAGCAGCTCCTTCGTTGAACGCCTGTTCTTTCACAACGGCATGGAACTACTGCAACGGCATTGCAGCCGTATGAGGGGGGAGAAAAACAAATGAGCAATGGAAAAGCGACGGGACCCACAGGTGACGAACTTCGCAATATGAGAGTTCCGCTTCTCGTTAGCGAAGTGATACCCGGCCCGCGCTCTCGGGAAATACACGAGCGCACGGCGAGGCTTATGAAAGGCCTCTCAGGACAGGTGAAGTTGTTCCCTGTTGTCTTCGAAGAGGGGCAGGGGACACATTTGAGAGACGCGGATGGGAATTGCTATCTCGATTTTTCCAGCGGCATATACGTGACAACTCTTGGCCATTGCCATCCCAAAGTCACCGAAGCCGTGCGTCGCTACGCAGGAATCTTGATGAACTGTCACGATTTTTCCACCCCGATCAAGATGCGGCTCTTGGAAAAGCTTGAGTCTATATTGCCGGGTGATCTCGGTGGGGCCATTCAGCTCTATGATTCAGGAACTTGTGCTGTGGAGGCCGGTCTCCGCGCCTGTCGCGCCGCAACCGGAAAGTATGAATTCATCTCGTGTTTTCAGGATTTCCATGGCAAGACTGGCCATGCAGTCTCCCTGGCAAGGATCAAGCAGGTCAATGGCGCAGGACGCGCACAGGGATTCTACATGGTGCCAAGGCCCGATCCATATCGGCCTTGGTTTACAAATCCGGATGGAAGTATCAACACCGACGCTTATATTGCGTTCTACCGGGAGTTTATTGTTGAAGCCACAGCCGGTCAGGTGGCTGCCTTCGTGCTCGAGCCTATTCAAGGTTGGGCCGGGAGCATCTTCCCGCCGGATGATTTCTTTCCAAAGCTCAGAAAGTTATGCGATGAACTGCACATCCTCCTCTTTGCCGATGAGGTACTCACTAGCATGGGTCGCACCGGCAAATGGCTGGCAATGGAACATTATAATACCTTGCCGGACGTCGTAACGCTGGGGAAAGGTTTCGGTAACGGCTTTCCGGTCACAGCTATGTGCATTCGCAAACCATATGCTGAGTCTTTTGAAGCAATAAGCGCAAGCACGTCATATGGCGGGAACCCTATGGCATGCGCGGCGGCTTTGGCGTCAATTGAGGCAATTGAGGAGGAAGGGCTGCTGGAAAACGCACAAAAGCTGGGCGACTTGTTTCAGAAGAGAATG
>CALETX010000033.1 GCA_937920455.1 uncultured bacterium | reverse complement strand
TGTGGTTTTGGATTCTGGTGTCATTGGGACAGCAGCGGTTCCTTCCGGCGCCTCCACGGGCGAGAACGAGGCTCTTGAGTTGAGAGACGGGGACAAGAAACGGTACGGAGGCAAGGGAGTTCTGAAAGCTGTCAAGAACGTTAATGAAACAATTGCCCCAGCTGTGCGCGGTCTGGATGCTGCCAATCAGCCGCTCGTTGACCGGACGATGATAGAGCTGGACGGCACCCCGGCCAAGAGCAAGCTCGGAGCGAATGCCATTCTTGCTGTGTCGCTGGCGACAGCCAAAGCGGCGGCGAAAGACGCCGGCTTGCCTCTGTTCCGGTACATTGGCGGCGTCAACGCGAAGGTGCTGCCCGTTCCAATGATGAATGTTCTGAATGGCGGCGCACATTCTGATGCGCCGGTGGACATTCAGGAGTTCATGATAATGCCCAAGGGGGCCTCTTCGTTTCGTGAGGCGCTTCGTATGGGCGCCGAGGTGTTTCATGCCCTGAAGTCAGTATTGAAGGGCAAGGGGCTTAGTACGGCTGTGGGAGACGAGGGCGGTTTTGCCCCGCGCCTGGAGAACAACGAACAGGCTTTAGAGGTAATCATCCAGGCGATCAAACAGGCCGGCTACAAGCCGGGGAAGGATGTTTTCATAGCCCTTGATCCGGCCGCGAGTGAGTTTTATGACGCGGGTCAGAAGAAATACATCTTCAAGAAAAGCGATGGCAGCAAGCGTTCGTCCGCAGATATGGTCGCTTTTTACGGTCAATGGCTGGAGAAATATCCGATCATCAGCATAGAGGACGGAATGGCCGAGTCGGACTGGAACGGTTGGAAGCTGCTCACTGAGAAGTATGGCGACAGAGTGCAGCTTGTGGGAGACGACGTTTTTGTCACAAACACTAAGTTCCTTGCCAGGGGAATAGAAATGGGCGTGGCAAACTCCATCCTGATCAAGGTCAATCAAATAGGCACGCTGACCGAGACGCTTGACGCCATCAGAATGGCGAACAACGCCGGTTATAAAGCAGTGGTGAGTCACCGATCCGGTGAGACCGAGGACAGCACGATAGCAGATATTGCAGTGGCCACAAACGCAGGGCAGATCAAGACGGGGTCGCTGTGTCGGACGGACAGGATTTGCAAGTATAATCAGTTGCTCCGTATCGAGGAGATGATCGGCGGGGAAGCTGTTTACGGCGGCGTGATTTAGGGGCGGAGCGCTGCTGGCGCTTATGAGAGGCTGGATGATATTTGGCCGGCTCGCGAGGGCTACGGCCGTGGTGCTTCTTCTTGTGCTCGCTGTTTTAGCGCTGATTCCAAGGTACAGGACATATGAGGAGTATCGCAGGAAACGCGATCGGATGAGAGACGAAAACAGACGACTTGCAGAGTTGGCGCGTGATCTCGAGATACGGGCGGAACGCCTGCTTAGCGAACCCGAATTTGCCAAACAGGTAGCTCGCGAGGCGGGAATGGTGGAAGCCGGAGAGGTGGTGTTCAAATTTACAAATGCGCCGTCCGCATCTGCGACGGATGCATGGGAGGGCACCAGGCCGTGAAAAGAGAAAATGTCGTCCCGACTATTATCGTTCTTGGCGTGCTGCTTGCGGGCGGTTGCATCAAGCTCGATTCCAGTCTTACCCTCACGAAGGAGGGCGGTGCTGTGGTGGAGGTTGAGTATCAGATTTCCGAAACCACGATTCAGCAGTTGAAGACCGCTTTTGCTTTACGCCGGCAGATGGCATTACTGGAAGGGACCTCGGCTGAAAAACAGCCTGATGAAATTTTCCTCGATCCGGTGGAATCGGAGGTGCGATCCTTTTTCAAGAAATACGAGAGCAAAGGCATTGCTTTGGATCGATTGAAAGTGACGCCCAAAGAGGGCAATTGGCGCCTGGTTAGCATGAAGCTTTCATGCAAGAGTCTTGCCGATGCCGCAAGGAGCGACTTGTTTGCGTGGTATGGTTTTGACCTTCAGCCGCAGGGAGATGGCAAACTCCGATTTTTCAGGCCGGCCGAGTCGAAATCGGCCAGCATGACGGCTATTGACCCCGATGCTATGAAGATCATGACGCCTTTGTGCGAAGGGTTCAGGGCTGCATTCAGGCTCAATGTTCCTGGCAAGATTCTTGAATCGAACGCGCATCAGGCTGCCCTGCGGTCGGCGGTGTGGACTTTCGACCAGGATAGAGATCAGCGGGCGCTTCTTGCGCTTCAAAGTCAGGACTTCTCTGCGCTGTTCGAGGCCGATGGGGCAAGGCTTCCATCCCTGAGGCGCATTCCGCGTCAGGCCGGGCTATGATGCCAACGGTGTCGGGGTGTCTGTTGCTTTCTCGAAGATATTTTTCCACATGGTGGCTGCCAGGTGCAGCGCGCGGGCCCGGTGTGATGTTTTGTTTTTTTCCTCGGCAGACATTTCCGCGAATGTGATGGCAAATCCACTCGGGATGAAAAGCGGGTCATAACCGAATCCGTTTGAGCCGCGCTCCTCGAACCCGATAGTTCCGTGGCAGTAGCCAACCGCCACTTCGGCTACGCCTTTGGGATCGCAAATGGCCACAGCGCAGGAGAACCGGGCACGCCGGTCGGCCACACCGTTCATGGCTTTTAGAAGCTTGGCGTTGTTTGCCGCATAGTTGACCGGTTCCCCGGCGTACCTTGCGGATCTAACCCCGGGTTGGCCGCCAAGAGCGAGAACTTCGATGCCCGAGTCATCGGCCATCGTCCACATTCCGGATGCCAGGGCAGCCGCCCTTGCCTTCTTGATTGCGTTGTCGCGAAATGTCAGGCCGTCCTCTTCAACTTCGGGCATGTTTGTAAAAGCGGAAAGATTAAGAAACTCCAGTCCAGGGATCTTGAATATTGCGGCGAGTTCGGTCAGTTTGTGCGGGTTTCGAGTTGCGATGAGCAGTTTCAAGGACTGTATCTCTTCTGCACGGTTGATAGTGGTGGTGCTCGGGGGGGGACTCGAACCCCCAAGGGTTGCCCCACCAGCACCTCAAGCTGGCGTGTCTGCCAATTTCACCACCCGAGCGTTGCTTGGTCACCCTAGACTATCCTTGCCCACGATTCAATCCGATTTTTGAAGGATAGCCGCGAGACAAATGGCGCGCCTGGAGAGATTCGAACTCCCAACCCTCTGGTCCGAAGCCAGATGCTCTGTCCAGTTGAGCTACAGGCGCCGCCTGAAAGGCGTTTTGTTTTGCCGGTGGCGTGCATTGCCGTCTCGAACCCTATTCCGCCTGCGAAAAGTTGTCAATCTGCGGTGTGTGCATGGCAGTTTTCCGCTATGGACTGATGCTATTTTACGAATCTTAGCCAGCGGCCGCTGTAACCTTCTACCTCTATGCGGCTGCCCAGTTTCAACTTCTGTCCTGTAATTACGTCCGTTACGTTCTGGTATGTGTGTGCGTGAGTACGAAGCATCACCCGTTTTGTCGGCCCGTCATTGATCAGGAAATAGTGATCGGCTCCGGGCGCAGCAAGTCTGTAGACCAGGACGCCTTCAGCTGAGTACGGAGATTTATACTTGCCAAGAGTGTGCTTCACAAGGAAACGCTCCAGGCGCGTATTTCCCGGCTTGTGGCAGTTTATTGAGCACTGACATCCCAGTATGAGGGCAGTTCCTTTGCCGCATCTGTTCTCAGTGATGCCGGGCAGGCCGTTGTGTTTATAGCGTGCAACCACCTTTGCGGTGGTTGGTGTTAAAACACAAGTGAAAGTCTGCCCAAGTTTCAGCCCGTCGAGTTCATACTCGAGATTAGTTGGATTGGAATAGCAAAGGTCATCTAGAGTGCAGCCAAAGGTCTGCTCGAATAAGCTGCCTTTATCGGTTCTAAAAATGCGGCCGAACTCGTCGTAATACGCACCTGGCATGTCCAGCACGAGGCGTCCGCCCTGCTGCACATAACGGAGCAAGATTTCTTGCAAATCGGTGGAAATACACACGCTGGCAGGCATGTAGATAATCGGATACCGCGGCCCCAGACCGTCACGAAGGTTATTTGCTGTGACGTATTCCCATGGAACGTTTGCATTCATTAAAGCGCGGCTTACGCCTATACGGGCACATATTGGCAGGGTGCGGTAGAAATCTCGCCCATCAACGCTCATGGCTGCCCACATAGCTTCATTATCCCAGTCCACGAGCACGCCCACGAGTGGTTCCTTGTGAGCCTGCCACAACTCGCGTCGGTATTTAAGGGCCGCCTGAGCGATCCGGCCGACTTGCACGGCGCGTGCAGTGGGTTTGAGGTGGCGGTCAAGGAGAGCATATTCTCCACCCTCCCATCCGCAAGTCCTGTAGTTCCACGCCCAGAAACCGAAGCCCTTGAAGCCGGCAGCAAGGTAACTCAGACATAGTTGGGTCATTACGCCGGCGTCTACTGTGAAGCCTGGCTGGGTATTCTTCGCCTCAGGGACATGCCCTTTGCCACCGCTGAAATACTGAGGCCCACCCGTGCTTTCCCATGTGGCCGTCCAAATTCCCTTGGCCCAGTCAGCAGCTAGC
>CALETX010000032.1 GCA_937920455.1 uncultured bacterium | reverse complement strand
AAGAAGCCATGCGTCGGTATTGTCGCTGACATACAATTCGAGTATCTCCAGGAGCTTCTGTTTGCATTCAGGATCATCCACAGGGACAAGCGTCTCGATTCGACGGTCAAGGTTGCGCGGCATCCAGTCGGCGCTGGATATGAAAACCTTGGGATCGCCGCCGTTGTGGAAGCAGAGTATGCGGCTGTGTTCGAGAAAGCGGCCCACTATGCTTGTGACGCGGATGTTGTCGCTGAGCCCTTTGACGCCGGGTCTGAGACAGCATATTCCGCGGACGTTCAGGTCTATTCTGACACCAGCCGATGACGCTTCATAAAGGCTTTCGATTAGCTTTGTGTCGGAAAGCGAGTTCACCTTTGCGATTATCCGGGCCTTTTGACCCTCGGCGGCGCGTTTTTTCTCCATTGAAACGAGCTCAAGGATGCGTTCCCTCAGGCGTACAGGAGATGCCTCGATCTTCTGGAATGGGGACGCTTCCGCATAGCCTGTTATGGCATTGAACAGGGCGGATGCGTCGCTGGTGAGGGCAGGGTCGGAGCATAGATAGCTGATATCGCTGTATTGTTGCGCGGTTATTTCGTTGTAGTTGCCGGTTCCAAAATGCACGTAACGGCGTATACCATCAGGTTCCCTGCGCACCACAAGGCATATCTTGGCATGCGTCTTCAAGCCTTTGACGCCATATATAACCTGGGCGCCGGCGTCTTCCATCTCCTTGGCCCACTCTATGTTTCTGGCCTCATCGAACCTCGCTCTGATTTCGACAAGGACGGTCACTGCTTTGCCGAGTTCGGAAGCGCGGATCAGTGCTGCGACAATCGGACTCTGACGGCTTGTCCGGTAGAGGATGATCTTTATTGCAAGAACATCTCTGTCTTCCGCGGCCTCTCTGATGAATCTAACCACCGGCTCGTAGCTTTCATAAGGATGGCATAGCAGCACTGGTTGTTTTGACAGCACGGAAAAGACTGAACGCCCCATGGGGAGTTCGGGGGGAGGTTGCGGGGGCCAGGGCTTGTCGCGAAGCGAGGGGTCGCCTCCAGCCTTAGTGAGTGTCATCAATGCGGAAAGATCGAGCAATCCCGGAATGCGGTACACGTCCGCCATCTCGACCTGAAGAAAATTCGCAAGAAACGATATTGTCTTGCCGGACGTCCGTGACTGAATTTCTATCCTGACGGTGTCACTGCGCTTCCTGGCGTCGAGGACTGCGAGCATTTCAGCGAGCAGGTCGCATGCTGCGTCCTCGCGTACTGACAGATCGGCATTACGGGTCACTCGGAAGGGAGCGCATTCCGTTACCGAATGTCCCGGAAACAGTCGTTGTATAAACATGGCCACCACGTCTTCCAGAAGGATATATGAAAACCCGGCGTCGGAGGGCAGGCTGATGAATCGTGGGAGGGGTTTGGGCATTGGCAGCACGGCGTAGCCGGGTTTTCGTTCCTTGCCGCGCCGAAGCGCGACCGCAAGGTGTAGCGCAAGGTTTGCGAGCGGGCCAGTGCGTTCGGGTTCCGAGACAGCTATGGGCGTTAGGATTGGAAGGATTTCGCTCTCGAATAAGCGGCTTATATGAGCCAACTGGGCCTCGGAGAGGTCACGCGGCTTTAGTCTGCGGATTCCATGTTTTGCCAGAGATGGCATGATACTCCTGTTCCATAGGTCGTATTGGGCAGCGACCATGTGGCTTACCCGTCTGCCGATTTCGGCAAGCTGCATGGAGGGAGTCATCCCGGATGGGTCAGGGCGGTTGTCTCCACTGTCGCGCAACATCTGCAGTCCGCCCACTCTGACCATGAAAAACTCGTCAAGGTTTGACGCTGTTATGGAGAGGAACTTAACTCTCTCCAGCAGAGGCCGAGCCGGATCTGCGGCCAGGTTCAGGACGCGTTTATTAAACTCCAGCCAGCTCAGCTCGCGGTTTAGGAAACGGCGGTCTTTCATGACGTCTCATTCCCTTGGACGAAGGAGAACCTCCATGCCATAAATATCCTGGAACATCGTGCCTTTCTGACGCAAAGCCATGTCTTCAAGAGACAAGTCCATGGATCCGGAAACCTCGATAACGAATCGTCCCTCCTCCCGGTGGCAGGAGATGCTCTTAATCCGCTGGGTATGCGAGACGTCTAGAGCATCGGCCACTCGCAGAATGCCTGCCAGAAGGCATACCTCGAGGCGCTGTTCGCGCGTCAGGGCCATGAACTCGAAATGGGTCGGTTTTGGCGATGCCCTGCGATGATATCTTGTCAGATGCGCCACGAGGGTCACGTCTTCGCGGCTGAGGCCGAAAAGCTCGCTGTTCTGCACCAGGTACATCGAATGTTTATGATGGCTGGCCGTGCTTATGAATGCGCCGATGTCGTGCAGGATGGCAGCGACTTTGAGAAGCAGCTCGTGGCGTTTTCCAAGTCTGTGCTCCGGAGCCAGGTCTCTAAACAGCGCAGCGCTGAGTTCGGCCACATGTTCGGCATGGGCCTCGTCATGGCGGTATTTTCTTCCGATTTCACGGGCGGCGCGCATGATCTGACGCTGAAATGCCGCGGTCCATTCGGACAAGGATGCCATTTCGTCAAGCAGCCCATGCCGCATTGTGATGGGGCTCACGAGCAGATGCCTCAGACTGTACGAACGCGCCAGGCGAGCATAGAAAAGCAGCGCCGGGCCGATGGTCTCGGAATCGGAAAGAGGCATGTGATACCGTTCGGCTATTGTCTCGACGGGCATTTCCAGAAGTCTTGAAGCCAGAGAGGCAACATCTCTTACCGGAAGCTCGACCATGCTCTCCCGCGCGCTTTCTCCGGTCAGTATCTGGACCGCGTATCGCGCGTCGCCGCCGAGGGCGATCACGTGGACTCCTCCGCGTTTTGGCACGGAAAAACGGATGTGATCTATAGCCCTATCCATTGTGTTTTCCATAAGTTCTCGCATGTGAGCGGCTGAGGCGTGGAGTTGTTCTGCCGTCTGGCGAAGCCTCAGCGCTCCGAGGCGGTACGTATTGGAGAGGATGACATTCTCACCGCGAAGAGCCAACACCTCCGTGGTTCCTCCTCCCATTTCCGCTATGATTGCC
>CALETX010000031.1 GCA_937920455.1 uncultured bacterium | reverse complement strand
GTTTCAGCAGCGTCGGCGTTCTGCCTAGAGGAAGGCGGAGCATTTGAGGCTTTGGCTTCGGCAGGAACAGCAGACGACTTAAGGAGATCCCTTACCGAGAACGACTTGCCCGTCGCTCGGTTTATTATCCTGGCTTGCAATGGAATAGCGCCACTTTGATGCAAATAGGGCGTCGCAAGAAGATGGAAGGGGCCGTATTTGGATCCATCAGGCAGCTCCGCAACCCAATCCATCTTCAACTCGGGCAACGTTTCCACCGGAACCCATGAGCACCTGTCCTCAGACACCTCGTTCCCAGGCACAATGCGACTCTGAGCTGCCCACTCGGCAAGCACAGAAACCTGAACTGGACCGTAGATAGTCCCGTCAGAAGTTTTCAAATACCACGCCTTGACCGGCGCGGTCCCTCTCTGAAGATTGGAGTGAACAACCGACATGTTATCGCCTTGACACCAATCTTTGTATCATAACCTGAAACGGTATCAAATCCGAAAACTGAATAAATGTTCTTTACGCCTTCAGCCGACATATTAGTCTTGCCCAAGGATGAACCAACATTCAGAGCATCAGCGCAAGGCTGGCCCCTTATGCTGGAAGCCTCTGAGGACGGCAATGTTGGCCGCAATGGCTGCGCTTGCGGTGCCCGTCGGCGGCTTTGGTCTAAACGCCGATATCTCACTCGGAGATTGCCGAGTAACGACATTTGCGCCGGACTGGATATGGCAGGGCGAAACAGTCAACATAATGGCCGTCGCTCGTAACCAAGGACCATCAGAAACAAAACTCTCTCTGTCCGCCCACTGTCCTGCTGAATCCGAAGATGTCTTCGTAATGCCCGCGGATGCTGTTTCGACAGTTGTCCCCCCATATGGTCGAGCCCGTATCGCCATCTGCGGCATAAGAGTGTCTCCAACAGCGCGTACAGGCATACATTCACTGTCCATCGGCGCCACCTGCTGCGGCGAAAACGCGCAGATTGTGTATCCTATTTCCATCATCCGTGGAAGTCTTGTCGAAAAAGGAGTCTGGAGCATACTGCTGCCTGCTCTTGTCGCGTTTCTATGGAGCGCTGCACTGCTGATTGTCCTCCCGCGCTACGCTGAAGGTGGAGCCTGGAAGCGGCCGAGCGCGGTTTTCGTGCCCGTGGAAGAGTCACATGCATCAGAAGCATCAACGCATGAACGAACGCCAGACTGAACCTTGGTCCTTGAAACCGGACCGTCTAGGTCTGCGAGCGGCACTCTCCATAGGCGGCGGGTCCCTGATCGCCGCCTTTTTTATCGGCACTGGCGACATCTCGATAGCATCAAACATGGGCGCAAAGTTCGGATTTGGAAGGCTTTGGACGTACTGGGTGCTTGGCATCGCTGCATGGGCGCTTCTCGACATGTCTGTCCGTTACTTCCTGGCTACAGGGCGAACTCCAATGAGCATGTTCAAGGAAGCTCATCCAGCCTGTTCGATATACATGTTTGTGACGGTAATCGTATGCGCGCTCCTTGGCTCTTATTCCCAGTGGAACGCATGCGCAATGGTCCTTTCCGCTTTCTTCCCCCGTCTGCCCCTCGAAGTCTCCGGGGCTATATCGGCAACTGCGGCAATGCTGCTTGTCTTCCAGGGCGTTTTCTCACGGCTCGAAAGACTCTTCGTCATCATTCTGGGAGCACTGATAGCTTCATTCTATGCCTCCGCTCTCCTGGCTAATCCGCCTTGGAGTGAAGCTATCGGCGGGCTTGTTCCCCAAGCGCCCGGGCAAGGCTGGCGACAGCTCTTCATGGCTAATGCGGGCAGCATGATCAACGCATGGCTTATACTCATCTACCCATACACGCTAATGGAGAAAAACTGGTACAGTTCGAACATTCGCGGAAAGGTCAATATCCTTCACCGTGTCCGTCTCGACTACGGATGGGGCATTCTAGCGGCTGGGGTGGTGGCTCTTCCGATAACGGCTGCCGCATACGCGGTGGCAAAACCATTCGGAATAGTTCCGCGGAACCCCACAGATCTTTCTCTGCTGCTGGAACCGGTCGCAGGACGTTTCTCATCGGCACTTTTCCTGACGGGCCTTTTCACAGCCGCATGGACGTCGGGAGTGGCTTGGTGGCTGGGAGGGGCATATGCTTTACTCGATATTTTCAACCTGCCCATACAAATGAATTCACGTCCCATGCGCCTGATCATCCTTCTATTCTTCGTTCCCTCCATCCCGCTGCTGATGATTCGAATCAACCCCGTGTACCAGATACTGATCTTCGCCGCTTTCCTGGCTTTTGTTTTCCCGATCATAGGCCTGGTCCTCTTGTGGAGAGTAACCCGCGCCGACATGGGATACTTCCGGTGGTCCTTTCGCCGACCAGGACCAATCCTGATGGCCGCCGCTGATATTTTCGCGATACTGCTGAGCATTTATGTTGGATGGATGCAGCTCCGCCAGATACCATGGGGTCAGCCCTCTGGAAAGCATTCATCTTCTTTGCCATGTAGTGTCGAAAGGAGGGTTGTCTGATGCGCAAGGAAAAGCGTTCAAACCGTAAGACACTTCGGCAAGTGTCCGTAAGATCGGTCCTGGCGTTCAAAATAAGAAACCGCCGAGGTTACGCCACCATGGCGCTCGGATTCCTTACCGAAGGCCGCACCCTCAGCCAGGCGTATGCAAGACTTGTCAAGGCATGCAGACGCAAGGGATTATCCCTGCCGCCGGACGCTCTGCCAAAGCTCCGCGCCATCTGAACCAATCAGCCTCAGTTTGGTTCCGTATAGCCGGCGCAAGCAATGGAGGAGCCTTTCACAGCAGACGAAAGTCAGCGGCGCATTGGCGGCAACGGCAATACGCTTGCGAGTTGCTGGGGACTTGCTAGAGTAGCAGTTCTGTTTGCAAGACTTTTTCATGTGACACACATGACAGGCAAAATAGACAACCAAGAGACAGGAAAGTTCTTCAGAAATGTTGACTGGGCTGCATTCTGGTCGGCTTTCCTTGTCTCATTCTCGGTATATTGCTGTACGCTTGCCCCAACAGTCACACTCGAAGATTCAGGCGAACTTGCCACTGCAGGCGCATTCCTGGGCGTCCCGCACCCCCCGGGCTATCCGATCTGGACGATGCTCGCGTGGCTGTTCACCAAACTTTTCTTCTTCGTTCCGTATCTCGGCCAGCCGAATCCCGCATGGAGCATCGGACTTATGTCCGCCTTCTTCGGCGCGCTGGCATCCGGCATTACGGCCATGCTCATATGCCGTTCCGCCGCAGACATTCTTGCAGACGCAAGAGACATCGCCTATGCGGCCGATTCACGCAGCGAACGCTTTATGTGCTGGGCAGGCGGCACAGTAGGCAGCCTGCTATTCGCATTCTCGCCAATCAACTGGTCTCAAAGCGTGATTGTCGAGGTCTATTCGCTTAACGCTTTTTTTCTCGTGACTGTGCTACTGCTGGCGTACATGTGGATACGAAGACCGAACGACACGCTTCTCCCGTTGCTTTCGCTCGTCTTTGGGGTCGGACTCACAAACTATCAGGCACTGCTGTTGCTGTTGCCAGCGCTGGTCGTGATAGTGTTGGTAAGAGATCTGGCGCTGTTCAGAGACTTCGTAATCACCGCTGTTCCTTATGTTGTCACGCTCTTCATGATCCAACAGGGCGTCCTTCCATCCATCGAGCATCCGACACAGGCTATATGTTATGTCTACGTCACTCTCAACTTCGTGGTTCTCGGTCTGGCATGGGCTTTTCTCCCAAGAGGCCGTGTGGTCGCCATGGCAATATTGGCCTTCGAGCTTGGTCTTGCGATCTACGCGTACATGCCCCTTTCTTCAGAAACCAACCCTCCAATGAACTGGGGGTATCCAAGGACTTGGGAAGGGTTCAAACATGCCATCAGCCGCGGCCAATATGAGCGGATAACACCGACCGACGTCTTCTCAATGGAGTTCGTCCATCAGGTCGGCGATTATCTGCAGGATCTTCGAGCGCAATTCACCTTGCCATTTGCCCTTCTAGGTTTCGTTCCCTTCACCATTTGGCGTGTCAGAATCGGAAAATTTAACTTCAACGCAGCCTTCGCTGCGATACTGCTTTCCGGAGCCGCATCTGCGATAATACTGGCCGAGGAGATGCTGATGCCCCAGGGCCATCCAGCAATCTCCGCAGTTTACAAGGGCATGATAGCGATCGTCATGCTTCTCCT
>CALETX010000030.1 GCA_937920455.1 uncultured bacterium | reverse complement strand
TTTCAGAGCCAACCACCCGGCCCAAAAGAACACCAGAGACGCGCATGCGAGAATCGCAACCCAAATCCCAATCTCGTATTTCCGAGCTGACGCGGAACTGGCTGCGCCTGCAGGGAGTTTTGCTGAACTACGCGTGCCATCATGACCGTTCCAATTGATCAAGGCATCAACACCAAAAGCGCATAAAATAGCAGTGGCAACCTCAACAATATGCAGGAATTTTACTGGACACCGAATCGAAGAACAATAAGGCATAGCGAAGAAAAGCCGATACACCGGCGTATAGCGCCCCAAAGCCAACAGCAGCGCTATGAGCCACACGCAGGACCAGAAAAATATCTCCCCCCGTCTTCCCAATCTTTCTTCGCCACCGTTCTGCGCTGCTTCGTCCGATCTCCTCCTGAGCGCCCGAAACAAGGCAAAAGCGCCGAACACAATCTGCAATACACCCAAGTACACGGTGTGCTGTCTTAGATTGGCCAATCCACGATGCTCCACAGGCCATTGGAGACTCTGGCCGAGCCGCCCCCAATACGGAACCCTCGGATGGCCTGTTTCTATGCCGTATATACAGGGAGCAAAAAACTCCAGTATCTCTTCGGGAGGAAGGCTCCAATTCGTCGCAAACTCGTACGCGCCTTCCTTCGTTCCACCAGCTATGTTCTGCCTGCCAGGAACAGCCTCTTTAAATCCATATACAACGGATGTGTTCGCGATCACCAGGCATACGATCGCAGCCAAAACAGCACCGCTAGAATGAGCCGCCAAATGTCTTGGCAACTCTCTTCCCAAAGGGAGTGTCTGCCATATCCTGAAACACGCATACACCGCCACCATGAGTCCCAAGAGAAACATCACATCCAAGGCGTTGTTAAATCCGACACCCGCGCACACCCCTGAAAGCGCATAATAAACAAATGACCGCTGGCCGACCGCACGATCCACCGCCGCAAGGGCCAATATCGCAAACGGCATCATTCCGAAGTTGCCCAGATGACCGGCCGAGATAAGGGTGAACGTATAACCGCTGAAGGCTAGCGCCGTGCCGCCTATCAACGCAGCGCCACGTCCAACCGACCGCCCTCTGAGGAAAAGGTAAGCAGCCACAGCAATCAGAAAAGTGTCAACGGCATAGCACCCAACCTGTGCAAACCTCTCCGGAAGAATCCACAGCAGCAATCCATGAGGCAGCAAATGAATGGGCTGACCACCGCTTCCGAACATCTGGCTGTTCCACCACACGCCGAACAAACCGGCCGGCAGCAAATTCCGCATTGTGCGAAAGTTGTGAAAAGGATTGTCGGCGCCCCACAAAGCCATCCCGTCAAAAAGCGGTGCCCTAAACAACCAGACAATGAGCGTAACGAGCGCCATCCAAGGGAGACAGAGCAACGCAGTCTCTTTAAATCTGCCGCCCACGTACGCTGAACGTGAAGCTTGCAAACAGTTGCTTATGTAGCCAGAATCAGTTTTGGAACCTGGACGAGAACATGAGTTCTTGCGATTCACTACTTCCCCACGCCGGTAATCTCCTCAATTGCCTCAAAAACCCGCATTGGATTCGATTTCTCCTCGGCCAGTTTATGAGCGTTTTTCCCATACTCCTTCGCAATCGCCTGATTGCAGCAAAAAAAACGCAAAGCCTCAGCAACAGACGCCGGATTGTCATCAACCGCAAATCCACAGCGATGCCTCACCAGTTCCTCAGCCAGGGAGTTTGCCCTCGAAATTACTATTGCAATACCGTTTTCCATATATTCCTTAACCCTTCCGGGAACCGTCCAATTTGAGTAGTTGTGGTCACCGCCGGTGAAAATGCCAAGTCCGCAAGAAGATGCCCAAAGTATCTCCTTCATTTTCTCTCCGCTCACAAAACCATGAAAATTGACGTGATCAACTATGCCCTCTTTACAAGCAAGTTCTCTCAATTGGCAAAGCAATCCTCTGTCTATCTCCTTGCCCACAATATCGCAATGAATATCTATACCCTGTCTTTTCAAAAGGCTAAGCGCACGGATAACGATGTCCATGCCCACGTTACGACGGATGCCTCCAAGGTAACAACACCGATTCGTGATGTTCCCATATTCCGTGTCGTCTCGGCTAACTGGTCCGTACATGGGTTCAACAAGTGTTATCTCATCTGCGCGTATCTTTCCGCCCCACCGAATATTTCTCCCCTGACGAATTTTATCCGTTAGATTCCAAACCCGGTCTGCATGGTCGTAACAATAGCGGTCCAGCCGTTGAATAAAATTTGCATTCGGAAACCAGTCCTGCGCATAATACACAACGTTCCTAAACACTCCCACTGCCCGAAGCAAGGGTGCCAAGAGGGCAAACTGAATGCCCTCTACTACGCACACGTCCCACGGACGTCTCACTCTACTCAAACAGAACAGCGACAGTCGGCCCCATTGATATAATAGCTGGCAATAGCGGGGAATCTTCGGTAGACGAAAAAAACTTTCGACAGTTCCAGAACCATCGCTTATCTTATAGCTGAACATTCGGCCATGCTCGTAAGGCACACAGACATGATGATATCGCCCTGCTAAAGCCCGAAAAACTATTTCCGCTCTTCGCTCGTTACCGGTTAGGTAGAAGATCGATAACGGTAGAAGTTTCCCATTCATGGCCTTTCCTGCTAACGAGACATCCGATAACTTGAATCGCGGCACACCACTAACCGTCTCTTAGCGCCATGCACTCCATCCTTTGCCTGTGGCTCTCGTCTTCAATATACTTGTCGGTTTCCTACCTTCGTTCTTTGTAAAAAATCCGAAAATGCCCAAGACCGTGCTTTTCAAGAAAAAACTGAAGCGAGGTAAGTAATACCCCAAAGCCGTATTTGACGCTCCTTACAAAATTGATCGAGGACGCCTCCGGAAAATACCGCGTCGGACATGACACCTCCCCAACCCTGAATCCAAAATAGATCGCCTGCGCCAGAACCTGATTATCGAAAACAAAATCATCCGAGTTCAAATCCAATGGCAATCTCTCCAGAACCTTTCTCGAAAAAGCCCTGAAGCCTGTGTGATACTCAGACAACTTCGCGCCAAGCAAAAAATTCTGTACTGCTGTCAGAAAACGATTCGCAATATACTTGTACAACGGCATCCCCCCCTGCCTGGCCTTGCCCCCAAGAATCCTCGAACCAATCGCCAGATCATACTCCCCGCTCGCCACAAGCCCCGCCAGCGCCGGAATAATCCTCGGCGAATACTGATAATCC